>JBEIUL010000207.1:0-4940 GCA_040374395.1 Phycisphaeraceae bacterium | reverse complement strand
ACCCGAGGATCACCTCGGCCGCGGTGTCGCCGACGAGCAGCACCGGAACGCCGGCCCGCTCGAGCCAGCGGGCGGTGGTCGCGTCGTAGCAGGTCAGGCACGCGAAGCGGGTTCCGTCGCGGGCCATCTTCTGGATGGTGCGGATGGTCACCGGGGCGACGAGGCCGTCGCCCGTGGCCGCGGAGGTTTCGGTGATTCCCTCGGGCATGGGACCGGAATGCTAGCGGGGTCGGCGGTCAGAAGAGCTGCCGCGTCAGGTTCGGGATCACGTTATCGCGACCCGCCACGATCATGTCGGCGATCTCGATCGCCTCCCCGAACGACGCCCGGGCCTTCTCGAGGTCATGGCACGGGGCCAGCACCTGTCCCTGCTCGAGATGCTCCTGCGTCGCGACCGCGTCACCCGCGACCAGGACCGTGAGCCGGTTCATCGGAAGCAGCAGCCCGGTCAGGCCCGGCGTCACGCCGTGCAGCGGGAAGAGGTCGACGCCCTCGGCGACCTCGTCCTCGGCGGCCTGGCAGCGCTCGAGGATCGCGACCTCGTGGCCGAGGGCCTTCTCGACCTCCTCGTCGCCCTGGTCGTGGGCTTCCTTCAGGCGTCCGATCAGGTGCACGCCGACCGCCTCGCGCTCGGCGGTCGACACGAGCCACGTCGCCTTCTCGAAGGCGAGCAGGCCGCGACGGTGCAGCGGATGGAAGCAGGTCAGGAAGACGTGCGTGATGTCCGTCGCCTCGAGCCCCGCCCGCTCGGCGAGGCGCGGCAGCAGCAGCGGCCCCGGCAGCGACGGGTCGACGAGGATGCGGGACTTCCCGCTCGTGATGAGCGTGGTCGTGGCGTGGGCGGGCCGGACCTCGCCCCGCTCGCCGCGCAGCGGATGGGCGGCGAGGGCCCCGATCGAGATCACGCGGAAGTCGGTTCCGGCCATGGTGGGTTCCTCACTCGGCGAGCTGGTCGTGGGCGAGCCGGCCGAGCGGATCGTTCGGGTCGAGCCGCTTCGCCCGCAGGGCCTCGACGACCGGCGGCGGGACGAGCGTCGCGAGCTTCTCGAGCGAGCCGCCGAGGGCCGCGATCTGCTGGATCAGGCTCGAGGAGGTGTACGCATACGCCTCGCCGGTCACGATGAAGGCGGTCTCGATGCCGGCGACCTGGCGATTGGTGATCGCGAGTTGGCACTCGCCCGCGAGGTCGGTCACGTTGCGAATGCCGCGGATGATCGCGCACGCCCCGACCTTCTGGGCGTAGTCGACGGTGAGGCCCGAGTACGCCTCGACGCGGACCGGGGCGAAATCGGGCTCGCGCTGCACGAGGTCGGCGACCAGCTCGCGGGCGAGGCGCAGCCGCTCCTCGATCGGGAAGAGCGGGGTCTTGCTCGGGTTCCGGCCGATCGCGAGGATCACCTCGTCGAAGAGCCGCCGGCTGCGGCCGAGGACGTCGAGGTGCCCGTAGGTGATCGGGTCGAACGAGCCGGTGTAGATGGCGAGGTGGCGGGCCACGGGAGCTCAGGTCGCGAGGCTCGCGAGGCCGGCCGAACGCAGGATCGTGCGGAAATTCTCGGAGAAGACGAAGTTCTCCTCGGGGAACTCGAGGCCCTGCAGGTTGTTGTCGAGGTGGCTGAACATGAGCTCGACGACGCCGATCTCCTTCCAGCCGCCGGTCCGGTGGTCGAGCCGCTCGATCGTGCCGCGGGTCGAGGCCCCGGCGTCGTCGATCCGCTCGAGCGTGGCGTCGTAGCGGATGGTGTGGCCGGGCAGGACGTCGTCGGTGAACGTCGCCGAGGCCACCTTCGCCAGCACGACCTTCTCGCGGAATCCATGCACGCTGCCGACGAGGATCCCCGCGGTCTGGGCCATGCCCTCGAGCAGCAGGCACGACGGCATCACCGGGGCCGCGGGAAGGTCGCCCTCGGCCCGGAAATGGTCGTGCAGGTGCTCCTCGGCGAGCGAGACGTTCTTGATCGCGACCATCCGCGCCCTCGGCTCGAAGGCGACGATGGAATCGATCCACATCCAGCGCATGGGAACCTCAGCGGGCGAGCTTGCGCTCGACGAAGTCGACCAGGCTCGTGACCGTGAAGAGCTCGCTGAGCTTGGTGACCTGCGGGTCCTGCTCGAACGAGCCGATGTTGATGTGCGGCATCCGCTCCTTCAGGAGGGCGATGCCCTTCGCGGTGACCTTCCCGCCCTCGACGAGGCTCGGGTCGGTCATGAGGTTCTCGGGGAAGAGCTCGCCCTGCTGGATCTTGAACGGCTTGTCGGGCATCGAGAACTTCTTCTCGAGCCGGAAGACGATGTCGAGGTAGTCGATCGACTCGGCACCGAGGTCGCCGGTGAGGGTGGCGTCGGGGGTGACGTCCTCGGCATCGACCCCGAGGGCTTCCTCGAGGACCTCCTGGACATCGGCGTAGATCTGGTCGCGGGTCTTCATGAGCGTTCCGGAGATCGTCTTCTGGGGTGCGGGGCCGCCGGGGCGGCACGTGAGGTCAGGGAGCAGGATCCGGGGCGGATCCGAACGGGATCGTCGCCGATCGGGCCCCTTCCCGACGGTTACGGGACCTTGGCCGACGCGGCCATGGTGGAGACAGGACTGGCCGAGGTCGGACCTTCCGGTTCCGACCTCAGCGGCCGCATTGTAAAGCGTCCTGAGACGGCCGTGTCCGGCGGGCCGTCTTGGCCGGGCCGAAGCACCTGCCCCTGGCCCCGAAAGCTGACCGAACCGTCCTCGAGGACCTTGTCGACCTGCACCTCAACCCGAAGCGACTCGCCCGGCCGGACGAACGAGCCGTACCGCAGGGCCTTCACGCCGCCGAGGACGAACCGGGGCTGGCCCCGGACCGTGAGGACCTCGCGGGCCGCCTGCACCATCGCCTCAACCATGAACACCCCGGGGAGGACGGGGAAGCCAGGGAAGTGGTCGCCGAGATACTCCTCGGCGGCGGTCACGTTCTTGATGGCGACGGCCCGGTCGGGCCCCCGCTCAAGGACGGAATCGATCAGACGGAAATGCATGGGCCGGGAGGGTATCCGCCTTTCACCCACGGCGCGGGGGCCGGTCGATAACGACGGGTCATGGGAAGCAAGAAAACCAGCGTTTCGGGCGGCACTCGCCGCGGGTCGGAAGAGCGTTCCTCGTTGTCCGGGGGACTCCGGGAGGTCCTGTCGTGGATCCTTCCCGAGTCAACCAGCGGACGGCTGATCGTCTGGCTGGCGATGGCGGCGGGCTGGGTGCTCGCGGCGGCGTCGCTGGTCAGCTTCAACGCCGCCGACTGGCCCTCGCACGTGGTGGCGGTGCACAACGACCCGACGAGGAATCTCGTCGGCGGCGTCGGTGCCTGGGGGGCCTACTGGGCATACGCGATCCTCGGCCTCGGCGCGTGGATCCCCCTGCTCTTCTCGGGCATCGCCCTCGGATTGGTCGCCGCGGGTCGCGACGTGACGCCCCCGTTCATCCGTTCGCTCGGCGTCGGGCTCATGATGCTCGCGATCGCCGGCCTTCACGCCCACTGGTTCCCGTCCCTCGGGGTGCTGACCGGCGCGGACGCGGGCATGCTTCCGCAGTGGATCGCCGACCAGTTCTTCCCCCGCTTCGGCGGCTTCGGGACGAGCGTGGTGCTGCTGCTGACCCTTGCGATCGGCGCCCTCGTCGCGATGGACGAGGTCGTGTTCGCCCTGCCCGGAGCGCTCACCCGGAGCTTCTCGTTCCTCGAGCCGCTCTTCTCGCACGACTGGGCCCGCTCGTTCGCGAGACTCCGGTCGTCGCGGTCGGCGACCCCCGTGCCGGCCGGTGCCGCGGCGACCGCGGACCGCTGGGAGGGCGCGACGGTGATCGACGACCGCCGCCAGCCTGCGGCCGAGGACGATTCGGAGGAGGTCGAGGCGGACGAGGACGCCGAGGAAGACGACGAGACCGACGACTCGGACGTCAGCGTGATCGACGAGGACGAGCACGACGAGGAGGAGCTCGAGGAGAGGGCCTACGCGGCTTGGGAGAAGCAGCAGAAGGCCGAGGAGGCCCGCAAGGCGAAGGCCGATGCGAAGGCAGCGGCCCAGGCGGCCAAGGACGCGGCGAAGCAGGCCGCCGCGCCGGTCGCCGCGACTCCCGAGCCCGCCGCGACCGAGGCCAAGCAGGCCCTCTCGGACGAGGAGCTGCGGGCCAAGATCGCGAAGCTGCCGGTGAAGATGGCCAGCGGCCAGAAGGTCGTCGCCCGCGACGAGGACATCCCGCGGCCTGAGAACTACGAGGGCTACCGCTTCCCGACCCTCGACCTGCTCGAGGATCCCGAGGGGAACTTCACGCAGAAAATGGAATCGTTCGTCCGCGAGCAGGCCCAGGTGCTCGAGCAGACCCTGCGGACCTTCCAGATCGAGGGCGAGGTGGTCGGCATCGAGAGCGGCCCGGTCGTCACGCTCTATTCGGTCGAACTCGCCCCCGGCACGCGGGTGGCGCGGCTCGAGACGATCGCGAAGGACATCGCCCGTTCGCTGCAGGCCCCCAACATCCGGATCATCCCGAACATGGTCGGCCGGACCGCGGTCGGCATCGAGGTCCCGAACCGCACCAAGGAGAAGGTCCGGCTGAAGGAGCTCATGTCGGGCGGGCAGTCGGAAGGCATGACCCTGCCGATGTTCCTCGGCAAGGACTCGGCGGGCGAGCCGGTCGTGCTCGACCTCGCCCGCATGCCGCACATGCTCATCGCCGGCACCACCGGCTCGGGCAAGAGCGTGTGCATGAACACCATCATCATGAGCTGGCTGTACACCAAGCGGCCGGACGACCTGAAGCTGGTGCTCGTCGACCCCAAGATGGTCGAGATGGCCCAGTTCTCCGACATCCCCCACCTCATGGCCCCGGTCATCACCGACATGAGCAAGGCCGCGGGGATCCTCGAGTGGGCGGTGAACAAGATGGAGGAGCGTTACGAGCTGCTCAAGGGTGCCGGGGT
>JBEIUL010000314.1:0-3675 GCA_040374395.1 Phycisphaeraceae bacterium | reverse complement strand
TCGCGCACCTCGATCGCCGCGGTCAGTCCGTGCCGTTCGATGTTCCGCCGCGCGAGGGCCGCGGCCTCGGGGACGAGTTCCGTGGCGATCGCCCGGTGCGCGATCGCGTTCGCCGCGGCTGCCGCCTCGCCGAGCGGCCGGCAGCCGCCCTCGCGGCGCGACCGCCGCAGGCCGAGCATCGTCGCCACCGCGATGCAGCCGGTGCCAGTGCACGCGTCGACGATCCGCAGCGACCGCCCGGCGAGGCCGGCGTCGTCGCGGGCGAGCGAGACCGCCCTCTCGACGAGCGACTCGGTCGCGGGCCGCGGGATGAGCGTCGCCGGTCCGACCTCGAAGACGCTGCCCCAGAACGGCCACTCGCCGACGAGAAACTGCAGCGGCTCGTGCCGCGACGCCCGGGCGACCAGGCCTCGGAGCCGTTCCCGCTCGGCCTCGGTCGGTTCGTGGTCGGGCCGCATGTAGAGCTGCATCCGCTCGCACCCGAGCACGTTCGCGAGCAGCGTGTCGGCCACGACCCGCGGGCTGTCGACGCCCTTGCGCGTGAAATGCGCGGTCATCCAGCGGGTGAGCCGGCGGACCGTCCACGGGCCTCCGTCCTCGCCCGTGGCGGCCGTCACGCCCGCCGCGGGGGTTTCGGCGGGGTCGGGATTCCTCCCGGCGGCACGGGGGCCGGCGCTGGACGCGGAAACGGGGTCGGGCACGGGGGCGATCGTACCCGCCTTCGACCCCATCGCGCGGGGGTTCGGCCGTATGATCCGCCCCCTTTCCCGGCCCTCTCGACCGATGCCCGCCCACGACGCCCAACTCCTCGTCTCGCTCCGCCAGGCCGCCGACTCGACCGGCCTCTTCGGCGGCAGCGACCTGCTCGCCGACCGCCTCCGCCTGAAGGCGAGGGACGCCGCCGCCGAGGCCCACTACGAGGTCGCCCTCGCCGGCGACGACCTGATCGTCCGTCTCCTGACCGCCGACCGCTGGCTGAGCGAGTCGATCGAGAGCCAGCTCGTCGAGCACGGCGACTCGCTCGAGGAGCTGCTCGAGGACGAGCTCGTCGAGATCGGCCACGAGCCGGCCCGCGACGGGGCGATCCCGAAGGTCAAGCACTTCCGCGACACCGCCCGCAACTACACCTTCGAGTGCCCGATCCCGATCGGGCCCGACGGGCCGCTCGAAAGCGCCCGCCGGTTCCTGCTCGGCTGGGAAGCGTGCTTCCGCGGCCTCGGCGACATGGCCGGCGGGGAGGAGTGAACGGTGCCGGATCCGGGACGGCCGCCATCCTCGTCGCTGCGGGTCCTCATGCTCGGCTGGGAGTTCCCGCCGTTCATCACGGGCGGCCTCGGCACGGCGTGCCACGGGCTGACGAAAGCGCTGAACGAGGACGGCGTCGAGGTGCTGTTCGTGCTGCCGAAGGCGATCGACCCGAGCCACGCGTCGCACGTGAAGATCGTCGCCCCGGGGAAGATCGCGAAAAAGGCCTCAGCGGCG
Organism: Phycisphaeraceae bacterium; assembly: GCA_040374395.1. Lineage (GTDB taxonomy): Bacteria > Planctomycetota > Phycisphaerae > Phycisphaerales > SM1A02 > JBEIUL01. The sequence continues at coordinate 2,193 of JBEIUL010000314.1, read as the reverse complement.
GCCCCCGAGCGGGTGCGGATGGTCTTCGACCCTGCGACCGGCGTGCCCGAGCCGATCGACTCGTTCCTCGAGCGCCGCGTGCTCGGACGGCCGCTCGCCGCCGCCGCGGCGCCGGACGGGAAGGTCGCCGCGACCACGTTCCTGCCGATCGAGGGTGACTATCCCCTGCCCTACGCGACGTCGATGCCCGGCGAGGCGGCGGCGGTTCCCGCGACGACCCGCGCCGTGCTCGAGCGGATCCGCGAGGAAGGCGGCATCACCGTCGAGCGGCTCAAGGTCCTGGCCGCGGCCGGCGCGTTCGGGGCCCGCGCCGTCGGCGAGGTCGAGGCCGCGGTGCTCGCGGCGCTGCCCGAGTCGAACGGGCACGCCGCCCCGCCCGAGTCGCTCATGCCCGATTACGACGGCGACCTCGTCGCGGCCTCGCACCGCTACGCCCAGTTCGCCGCCGAGGCATGCCGCGGGCTCGACTTCGATGTCATCCACGCCCACGACTGGCTCACGTATCCGGCCGGGATCGCCCTGCAGCGGCTCACCGGGAAGCCGCTCGTGGTGCACGTCCACTCGACCGAGTTCGACCGCTCGGGCGAGCACCCGAACCAGGGCGTCTACAACATCGAGCGGCGCGGCATGTGGGCCGCCGACCGCATCATCGCGGTCAGCCTGCTCACCAAGAACGTCTGCGTGAACCGCTACGGCATCGCCGCCGACAAGGTCGACGTCGTCTACAACGGCGTCGACCTTCAGCCGGGCAAGATCGGCATCCAGCCCATCCATACCCGCGACAAGATCGTGCTGTACTTCGGCCGCATCACCATGCAGAAGGGCCCGGAGTACTTCGTGCAGGCGGCCAAGCGCGTCCTCGAGGTCCGCGACGACGTGAAGTTCGTGGTCGCGGGCAGCGGCGACCAGGCGGCGCGGATGATCCAGATGGCCGCCGATCTCGGCATCGGCGACCGGATGCTCTTCACCGGCTTCCTCCGCGGGAAGGACATCTCGCGCGTCTTCGCGATGGCCGACCTCTACGTCATGCCCAGCGTGAGCGAGCCCTTCGGCATCGCCCCGCTCGAGGCGATGGGCCACAACGTGCCGGTGCTCATCTCGAAGTCGAGCGGCGTGAGCGAGATCCTGTCGCACGCCCTCAAGGTCGACTTCTGGGACATCGAGGACATGGCCGACAAGATCCTCGCCGTGCTGCGGCATTCGCCGCTCGCCCGGGCCCTGCGCGAGGGCGGGGCGTTCGAGGTGCGCGGCATCAGCTGGGACGGCGCCGCCCGCAAGTGCGAGCGGACGTACCGGGCGGCGATCGGGCAGCGCTCGCGGCGGTGAGACGCGGAGTCAACGCTCGGGATCGCGCGACGTCGGCTCTCCCCAGGCGGCGTCGACGTGCACGATCGCCCGGCTGTCGGGTCGTCCGTCGTCGGACCGGCCGACCTGGACCACGAGCGTCTCGGACCGCGCGATGATCCGTCGCGACTCGCCTTGGAAGAGCCGAACCTGCAACTCGCCGCGGCCGGCGACGAGCGGCCACGCCGCGATCGTGCACCGGACGGTCGTCACGCCTGCAGCCAGTGCATCGAGCCTCCGTCGGAGCCTAGCAAGCGGGAACAGCTCCCCCCGACCGATCTCGATGATGCAGCGGACGTCGGCAATCGGCTCCGGGCAAGTGACGGTCACGACCAGCTCGACCGGCCGGCCCGGCTGCAGCGGCGCCTCACCCGCGCGGGCCACCTCGACGGCGAGTCCCGGATCGCCCCCGGCCTCCTCCGTCCGCGGCAGGCCCTTTGGCTTGCCCGGGTGCCGCACCGGTCTCGGCTTCGGCATCGGGGGCAGGCCTTTCTGCGCGGCCAGCTCGTTGTACGCGTCGATCGCGGTGGCGGGATCCGCCGTCGTCACCACCCGGCCAGCCTCGATCACCGCCACCCGGTCGCAGAGCGTGGTGATCGCGTTCGTGTCGTGCATGGCGAAGAGCATCGCGCCGCCCTCGCCGAGGTAGTCCTCGAGAAAGCCGCGGAAGCGGTCGCGGAAGCGACGGTCGCCGCCGCCGATGCCCTCGTCGACGAGCATGAGCTCGGGCCGCAGCCGGGCGAAGATCGCGAACGCGAGGCGGCCGCGCATGCCGGTGCTGTAGGTGCCGACCTCCTGGTCGAGCCGGTCGCCGAGGTCGGCGATGGCCGCGATCGCCTCGATCTCGGC
>JBEIUL010000333.1:0-3520 GCA_040374395.1 Phycisphaeraceae bacterium | reverse complement strand
TCCCGACCGATCCCTGACCGCCCCTGACTTCGCGAGCCGAACCACCCATGTCGCACGAGGCCCTCTGGGCACCTTGGCGGATGACCTACCTGCGCGACCTCGAGGCGAAGGCCGCGGCCACACGAACGCCCGGCGACACGGGCCTGCCGAACTTCCTCACGGCGGCGTGGGCGAGGCCCGATCTTGACGCGGCCTCGCTGGTGGTGCTCCGCGACGCGACGGGGCTCGTCCTGCTCAACCGGTTTCCCTACACGAACGGGCACCTGCTGGTCGCCCTCGGCGAGCCCGCCCCGCGGCTGCTTGACTACTCGCCCTCGCAACGGGCCGCGTTCTGGTCGCTCGTCGACCGGGCTTTCGCGATCGTCCACCGCGCTTTCCGGCCGCAGGGCATCAACATGGGCATCAACGAGGGCCACGCGGCCGGGGCCGGCCTGCCCGAGCATCTCCACGCCCACGTGCTGCCCCGCTGGGCCGGCGACACGAACTTCATGGCCGCGGTCGGCTCGGTCCGGGTGATTCCCGACGCCCTCGAGACGAGCTGGTCCCGCTGCCGCGAGGCGGCGGGCGAACTGGGACTGGCCTGAGCCCGACGAAAGCGACCTACGGCTGGGTATCTTTCCGGCCCGGAACCTTTCCCACGATGGCCTCCCCGCACCGACCCCTGATCGCCCTCGCTGCCGCGATCGTCGCCCTCGCGACGCTTCCGGGGTGCCTCACGATGCGCAGCTCGGCCCCTCGCCGCGACGAGGCGGTGAAGGCCACGAAGTTCGACCGGGCGGCCGCGATCGAGAAGGCCGGCGGCACCGCCGCGATCGACGAGAACGCGAATGCCTTCGCCGACCGGTACCGCACGCTGCTCGAGGATGCGACCGTCGACATCCTGAACGGCAACCCCGACGCCGCGCAGCGGGCGGCGATCCAGCAGCTTCTCGTCGAGAGCTCGCTCAGCGTCTACGACATCGCCACCAACGGCGAGCCGTTCTCGCAGATCCTCGACATGACGATCGTCGTGACGCTCACCAGCCAGGTCTGGATCGACGAGGGCCGGGCGATCGAGGTGTTCGGCGACCGTGCCGCTCCGCTCATCAACGCCCTGCGGATCGCCCGCCGCGAGATCTGGAACCTCGCCGGCGAACTGCTGCCGGCCGACCGCCTCGCCCAGCTCGACTTCATGATCGCGGCCTGGCGATGGGACAATCCCGGCGTCGATGAGGTCGCGTTCGTCCGTTTCAGCGATTTCGCCAAGGAGCGCGGGGCGGCGTTCGTGACCGAGACCGCGGGCGAACTCGGGCTCTTCGACGGCCTCGAGGCCGGCCTCGCCCAGGCGAAGAGCTACGAACTCCTGCTGAACCGCATCTTCTACCTGTCCAAGCGGGCCCCGAGCCTCGTCGGCTGGCAGTCGCAGGCGGTGACCGACTCGCTGCTCGCCCGCGATGAGGTGAAGGGCGTGCTCCGGAACCTCGACAGCTCCACGCAGGCGGCCAACGAGGCGGCGGCGGTGGCGACGAGACTCGCGAACGATCTGCCCGGCATGGTTCAGCGGGAACGCGAGGCGATCTTCGCCGAGCTCGACCGGCGGCAGGAAGACATCGACGCGGCCCTCTCGCAGGTCAACGCGATCTCGGCCGACGCCCGTGCCGCGACCGCCGACGTGAAGGCGACGCTGGAGACCGTGGCGCCGACCCTCGAGGCCGCCCAGCCGACGCTCGCCGCCGTCCAACGGCTCGCCGAGACCGGCGAACGGATCCTCGGGAAGGTCGCCGAGATCAAGGGTCCGCCCGTGCCCCCCGATCCGGACGCCCCGCCCGCGAAGCCCTTCACGCCCGACGACGTCAAGGAGATCCTCGCCCAGGCCACGGTCGCGCTCGAGCAGGCGAACGGGCTGCTCGAGCGTGGCGAATCGCTCGGCCAGTCGCCCGCGATCAAGGGCCTCATCGACGAGGTGACGCACGCGACCGAGCAGCGGATCCTGAGCGTCGAGAAGTCGATCGCCCGCCTGATCTGGCTCGCGGCCGGGCTTGGCGCAGCGGTGGCCGCGCTGGTCTTCACCCTCGTGGCGGCCCTCCGCGTGCTGGGCCGCAAGTCGCAGGCCGGAGGTACCGCGTGAGGCCCGATCCCCGCCCATCACCTGATTCGATCGGGATGTCGAGGCGCGACGCGATCGCCCTGCTCGGCGTACCCCTCGTGCTGGCCGGATGCGTCGTGAAGGCCATCCCGACTCCCGCGCCGCCGCCCCCGGCTCCCGCCCCGGAACTGCACGCCGACCCGAACGGCGCCTATCCAGTCTTCCAGCCCCAGCCCGGCCTCACCGGAACGGTCGTCTGCGAGGGAAGCTCGGCGGTCGGACTGATCCTGAACGCGATGCTGGCCGACCTGCGCGAGGCCCAGCCCGGCATCACGCTCGAAATCGTCTCGGCGGGCTCGGGTGCCGCGGTGCGTGCCCTCGCCGAGGGCCGCTGCGACCTCGCCCCGATGAGCCGCCCGATGACCGCCGAGGAGCGGGACAAGGTCGAGAAGGCCCGCGGGTTGCCTGTCCGATCGATCGACATCGCCCTCGACGCGATCGCGATCTGCGTGAACGTCGACAATCCGCTCGAGCGGATCGGCATGCAGGATCTCGACCGGATCCTCGGCCGCGAGCGGAAGCAAGGCGGACCGCCGGTGAATCGCTGGGCGGATGTCGGCGTCGCCGGGCCTTTCGGCGAACTGCCGATCGTCGCGGTCGGGATGGGACCCGACTCGGGCTCCCACGGGCTGGTCCGCGACGTGATCCTCAAGGGAGGATCGTTCCGGGCCGCCGTGATCGAGGAACCGGTCGCGTCCGCCGTGATCCAGTCGATCGCCGCCGATCGCGCCGCCATCGGATACTGCAGCGTCTTCTTCGCGGCGGGACGGGCGACGCGGCCGGACGTGCCGGTCCGCCCTTCACGAACCCGCATGCTCGCCCTCGAGGCCGCCGACGGCTCGGGCTTCGTCTTCCCCGACGACGAGTCGATCCGTTCCGGCCGCTACCCGCTCGCGAGGTCGATGCGGATCTACTTCGTCGACGACCCGGCCCGCCCGAATGCGGCGGCGCGGCAACTGCTGAGGTTCCTGGTCTCCGAGGACGGGCAGGGAGTCCTCGGTCAGCTCGGTCAGAAGACGCTCTCGCCGGCCCAGGCCCAAGAGATGTTCCGCCGGATCGGCTGAGCCGCGCCCGCCGGTCGATTCAGACGGGCGGAATCACCATGAACTCCCGCACGGCGCCCTTCGCGTCGTGCTTCGGGGCCCCGATCAGCACCGTGCCCTCATGGGTGAACGCCGCGCTGCGGCCGAAGTTCGAGACGCTCGTGCCGCCCGCCGGCAGCATCAGGCGATCCCAGGTCAACCAGGCGCCCGACGTGTACTCGAACACCGTCGCCGAGCCGCGACCGGCGATGCCGCCCATCGTCCGGAGCGGCGAGCCCGCGACCAGCCAGGTGCCGCCCGGATCGAACGCGACGCTCGAGCCGAACTGCTCGCCCGCCGACTGGCCCGCCGG
>JBEIUL010000100.1:0-7468 GCA_040374395.1 Phycisphaeraceae bacterium | reverse complement strand
CAGGAACCCGCTGCCCCAGACGCTCTTCCCGGCGTCGGGCGTCCTGTCGCCCGAGACCAGCACCACGAACGCGGGCAGGTCGCTCGCCTCGCTGCCGAGGCCATACGAGACCCACGAGCCCATCGACGGGTGGCCGAACCTCGCCTCGCCGGTCCAGAGCAGCAGCTGGGCCGGGGCGTGGTTGAACTGGTCGGTCCGCATCGAGCGGATGAGGCAGAGCTCGTCGGCGACGGTCGCGAGGTTCGGCAGCAGTTCGCTCATCTCCATGCCGCACTTCCCGTGGCGATGGAACGGGTACAGGCACCGGAGCAGCGTCGGGTGCCCCTTGATGAACGCGAACTTCTCGCCCTTCAGGTACTCGTCCGGGCACGGCTGCCCGTGGAACCGCTCGAGCGTCGGCTTGTTCTCGAAGAGCTCGTGCTGCGAGGGGCTGCCGGCGAGATGGATCGAGATGACGGATTTCGCCCGCGGACGATGGTGCGGCGGGCGCGGGCCGGCCGCCGGCGGCGAACCTCCACCACCCGGCGAACCGAGCCCGAGCGACGCGAGGGCCATCGAGCCGACGCCAGCGCCCAGCCCCCGACCGACGTTCCCGAGGAACGTGCGGCGGGTCTGCGCCTCGAGCGAGCGGTAGGCGGCGGCGATGGCGGCGAGATCGGTCATGGGCGGCGTCATCCCCGGCTCAGGAACTCGTCGAGGTTCAGGATCGCGTGGGCGACCGACGCCCATGCGGCGCGGTCGACGGTCGCGGCGTCGATCTCCGCGGCAGGAAGCGCAAGCCACGCCCGCGCCGCCGCCGGATCGGCCGCGAATCGCTCGCGTTCGGCATCGAAGAGCGAGGTGAGCGTCGCCGTTTCCCCCGGCCTCGGCGATCGCGACACCGTCCCCAGGAACATCGCCTCGATCATCGCGTCCGGTCCGGTCCCGCTCGCCATCGCCCGGTCGGCCAGCGCCCGCGCCGCCTCGACGAACGCCGGATCGTTCAGCGTGACGAGCGCCGCGAGCGGCGTGTTGCTCCTCCCCCGCCGCACCGTGCAGGTCTCGCGGCTGGTCGCGTCGAACGCGACGAGCGACGGGTACGGGCTCGATCGCCGCCAGAACGTGTAGATCGCACGGCGGTACCGGTCGGGCCCCGGCGACACCTGCCACGAATCGCCCGAATACACCACCGCCCACACGCCCTCGGGCTGCGGCGGCATCACGCTCGGCCCGAACTTCCGCTCGCTCAGCAGCCCCGCCGCGAAGAGCGTCGCGTCGCGCACCGCCTCGGCCTCGAGCCGGAAACGCGGGGCCCGCGAGTGGAGGCGATTGTCGGGATCGCGCCCGAGCGCCTCCCCGCGCGCCACGCTCGACTGGCGGTACGTCGCGCTCGTCACGATCTCGCGCAGCAGCAGCTTCCACGAGCGCCCGAGCTCGCGGAAGCGCCGGGCGAGATGGTCGAGCAACGCCCGGTCATCGGGCGGCGAGCCCTGGCTGCCGAGATCCTCGGCGGTCTCGACCAGCCCGCGACCGAACAGCGTCTCCCACGCGCGGTTCACCGCGACGCGGTCGAAGAGCGGATTCCCCGGATCGACGATCCATCGCGCGAGGCCGAGCCGGTCGCGCGGGGCATCGTCGGGGAACGGGGGAAGCGCCGCCGGCGTCCCCGGCTCGACCGCGAAGGTCGGCGACGAGAGGCTGCCCCGCTCGAGGAACCGCGTGACGCGGCGGCGATCGGCGGGCAGCTCGCGCATCACCGGCACCGTCGTCTCGGCCAGGATCGCGAACTCGCGGGCGATCTCGGGATCGTCGCCCGGCGAGGCCGCGGCCCGCGCCTCGGCCTCGCGCTGCCGCTCGCGCCAGAACGGCGGCCGTGACGCGAGCACCGGCTGCTCGTCGTCGCGATCGGCGTCCTCGGTCTGGTTGAGGAACGCGAGGAAGCGGAAGTACTCCTCGTGCGAGATCGGCTCGTACGGGTGCCCATGGCATTGCACGCACTGGAACGTCGTGCCGAGGAATCCCTGCCACGTCGTGGCGACGCGATCGAAGACCGCCGCCATGCGGAACTCCTCGTCGTCGGTGCCGCCCTCGGTGTTCACGAGCGTGTTCCGGTGGAACGCCGTCGCGATGCGATCGTCGTCGGTCGCGTCGGGCAGCAGGTCGCCGGCGAGGCAGCGGACGACGATCTCGTCGTAGGGCAGGTCGCGGTCGAGGGCCCCGATGATCCAGTCCCGCCACGCCCAGATCGTCCGGCGGCCGTCCTTCTCGTAGCCCTGCGTGTCGGCGTAGCGGGCGAGGTCGAGCCAGCCGCGGGCCCACCGCTCGCCGAAGCGCGGCGACGCCAGCAGCTCGTCGACCAGCCGCTCGTAGGCGTCGGGGCGCTCGTCGCGGCGGAACTCCTCGAGCCGCTCGCGCGTCGGCGGAAGGCCGATGAGGTCGAGATGCAGCCGCCGGCACAGCGTCTCGCGGTACGCCTCGGGCGCGGGTGCGAGCCCGGCCCGCGCGAGTCCCGCGGCGACGAATCGGTCGAGGTCGCGCCGCGGCCAGCGCTCGTCCACGATCGCCGGCAGTTCCGGCTCGGCCGGCGGCATGAACGACCAGGGCGGCGCGAGGGTCCCGCCCTGCTCGATCCAGCGCCGAAGCAGTTCGACCTCGGCGGCCGGCAACGGATCGCCGTCGGACGGCATCCGCCCGTCGGGATCGTCGCTGACCACCCGCTTCCACAGTTCGCTCGCCGCGGGATCGCCGGGGACGACGGTCGGGTGGCCGCTCTCACCCCCCGCGCGGATCCCCTCGTTCGTGCCGAGGTTCAGCCCCGCCCGCTCGCGGACGCCGCCGTGGCAGCGCAGGCATCTCGACGCGAGCACCCGCCGCACCGCGTCGGGATCGACCGGCGGTCCGTCGGGGAAGGCCGCGGCGGCGGCCCACAGGGCCGTACCGATCGCGATCGCCCGACACGACGTCCCGCGCCGCGCGTACCCGTACCGAAAAAGGCCTCGATCGGACCGCACGGGGCGATCGTAACGGGCCGCATCACCGATCGGAAGCCCGGACCCGCGGATCGGCCCGGTTATCCGCACGAACCTCTTCACTCGCCCCGAACATCGACATTGCCAAGGGCGGGTCGAGCCCATAGCGTCCCCCCCCCATGACCCTTGGCGAAACTCTTGCCTGCGATTTCCGCGTGACGGTGGTCGGTTCGGCAGCCACCACGTCGGGCCACCCCGCCACGGTGGTGAGCCTCGTCGGCCGACTCGAGGCGGGTTCCCACGATGCCTGCGAGCGGCATTTCGTCGACCTGCTCTCCTCGGGAACGACCCGCGTCGTGCTCGACTGCCGTGAACTCACCTTCATCTCGAGCATGGGCCTCGGGGCCATCCTGCGTCTGCTTCGCGGGGTGAAGCCGCTCGGTGGCGGGATTGCCGTGAGCGGGGCCGCGGACAGTGTCCGCCAGACCCTGATGCTCGCGGGTCTCGGCAAGATCCTGATGCTCGAGGCCGATGTCGAGGCGGCGGCCCGACGGCTCTGAACACCGGAGGACTCGGGATGCTCACCACCGAAACCACGGCCGGAGCCCTGGCCGTCACCTTCCTCGCGGGCCTCGCGTTCTTCTTCCTCGGCCTCGACTTCGTCAAGACCAGCCTGAAGGGCCTCGCGAACCGCCGCTTCCGCGCCATCATCACCAAGCTGGTCGACAGCGGACCCCTCGCCGCGACCTGGGGCGTGCTCTTCGGGGCGATCTCGCAGAGCGCGACCGCGGTGGCGTTCCTGCTCGTCGGTCTGGTGACCTCGGGCCTGCTGCCGCTTCGGCGGGCCCTGACCGTCGTCTCGTGGGCGAACGTGGGAACCGCGGCCCTCGTCTTCATCGCGGCCGTCGACCTGAGGCTCGCGACGCTGTTCCTGATCGGCATGAGCGGCGTGGTGATCGGGCTCGGCCGCACCGGGAAGTTCGACCCGATGCTGCGTTCCTTCCTCGGCGTCGGGCTGCTCTTCCTCGGACTGAAGTTCATGAAGGACGCGACCGGTCCGCTGCCGCAGCAGGCGTGGTTCGCGGGCGTGGCCGAGAGCCTCAACAGCTCGCTCCTTCTCGGGTTTCTCGCGGGAATGCTGCTGCGGACCGTGATCCAGAGCTCGTCAGGAATCATCATCGTGCTCGTGACGCTCTGCGTGCACGGCGTGCTCGCACCGGCCCAGACCCTGATGTGCATCCACGGCACCGGTCTCGGCATCGGGTTGAGCGTCCTGCTGCTCGGCTCGGGACTCCAGGGAAACTCACGGCAGCTGGCGGTGTTCCAGGCGTTGATCAATGCCGTCTCGGGCATCGTGCTCGCGGGTTGGCTGCTCGCGGCGCAGGGCGGGCTGGTGCCGGGCCTGCTCGACCTGGTGGGGACCGCCGACCCGGGCCGCGGCCTCGCGACCGCGTTCGCGATCCAGCAGGTGCTCACCGCCCTCGTCGGAACCTCGCTGCTTCCGCGGGCGCCGGCCCTGCTCGACCGGCTCGCCCCGCCCACGCTCGAGCAGTCGCTCCAGAAGCCGCGGTTCCTCGACGAGAGCGCCCTGCAGGCGCCGGACGTCGCCCTCGAGCTGGTCGATCGCGAGCAGAGGCGGATTCTCGGGCTCGTGTCGGGCCTGCTCGGCGGCGTCCGCAGCGACCGCGACCCGCGGCCCGGCGAGGCGCCCCCGGTCGTGGCCAGGGCGGCCATCACGGCCCTCGATGTCGAGGTGTCGGCCTATCTCGGCGAACTCGCGAGGCGCGACGCGTCGATCGAGGCCCGCCGGCGGATCCTCGCCGCCACCGACCGCGAGCGGATCATCGCCCAGCTCGCCACGGCCCTCGACGACCTCGCGGGCGTGGCCGGCCCGCTGCGCCAGGATCCATCCGCCGCCGCGCTCACGACCTCGCTCGTCGAGAGCCTCGACACCATCCTCCGGACCGTGGTCGAGGTGATCTAGCGGGGCGACGAGCTCGACCGGATGATGCTCGCCGAGATGACCTCCGATCGCGGCGACCTGCTCGAGCAGGCCCGGATGGCGGTCGTGCACCGCGGCGCCCCGGGCAGCACGCGGTCCGAGGCCGACCTGCTGCTCGCCCTGTCGCTCTTCGAGCGCACGGTCTGGCTGGTGCGGCAACTGCGGCTCGTGCCGGCGGAACCGGCGCCGGTCGGGGCCGGCGCGTGAAAAGGCCGCGCCCCGCGGCGCGGCCTCGGTTCACCCGGGATTTTCCGCGGCTCACTGCGCCACGTAGATCGCCTCGCGGGCCTTCTTCACCCGCTCGGCCATGTCGTTCACGTGAGCGGCGGTGTAGCCGTCGAGCTTGCCCGACTTCTCGAGGGCGGCGAGCCGGGTGCCAAGCTTCTCGAGCTCGAACTGGGCCTGCTGCCGGACGGTCCGCGGCATGCTCGCGTTGCCGGTCGCGACCTTGATGAGCCGGTCGGTGTAGTCGACCTGCAGGTTGCGGCGGAACGCCGAGACCATCGGGTTGCGGTCGTTCCAGCCCTTGCCGGCGTTCGACTCGCTCAGCTCGCGGTAGATCTCCCCGCTCAGGGCGTTCATGAGCTCGGGCAGCGTGACCGCGTCCTGGCCGGCCGGGGTCCGCAGCTCGTTGTCCATGACGCGGGTGAGCGTCGACGGATTCACGATGAGGGTGAGGGCCGTCCCCTGCAGCGCCGCGATCTGGTCGTTGATCGGCCAGGTGCTCGACGAGCCGGGTCCGAACTCGAAGCTCCACTTCTCGACGCTCATCTTGTTGAGCAGCTCGGGCGAGAGGCCGTACGCGTCGTCGCGGAAGGCGTTCTCGATCACGAACTGCAGGGCCGCCCGCTGCTGCTTCGCGTCGACCGGCACCAGCGGGTCGCCGGTGTTCGGGTCGCCCTTCTTCACGCGGTTGACGTGGGTGCCGCCGACCCAGCCCGACATCATGTCGATCATCTGCCGCTGCTTGCCGAGCGTCTTCAGGTAGCCCTTCCGCACCCGCTCCCACGCGTCGCCGTCCTTGAGGTAGCCGGCGAGCAGGCGGGCGCGGAGCTTGCGGACGAGCTCCATCTGGGCGCTCGCGTAGTCGAGCGGATCCTTCGAGAAGTCGTAGCGGCGGGCGAGCGGATCGGGGCCGCCGGTGTCCTCGTCGGTGAGGTAGGCGTGGCCCGGCTCGCCGACGCGGGCGAGGACCTTGGCGGGATCGTCGAACGTGTAGCCGTACTCGATCGCCCAGAGGTCGTACGGCCCGATTCCGATCATCGTGAAGTCACCCTGGATCGCCTCGCCGTCGACGTCGAAGTTCGTCGGGAGGTAATCCATGACCGAGCCGCCGAGCGGCTTCTTGCCCTTCACGGCGTCGCTGTTGATCTCGCCGAGGGTGTAGAGCGACGAGCTCTTGAAGTTGTGCCGCAGGCCGAGGGTGTGGCCGACCTCGTGGGCGACCAGGTGCTCGAGCTGCGGGCCGACGAACGACTCCGGCACGCCGTCGAGCAGGTCGCCGGCCGGCTCGCCCGGAGCCGGGGTGCCGGGCTTCGGCTGGTCCTGGCCGATCATGCCGAACATCTCGAGCTGCATGCTCGCGAAGGCCATGTCCATCGCGATGCCGTGGGCCGCGAAGCAGGTCGCGCCGCAGCGGTGGGCCGGGTCGCCGTGGCCGCTGATCTCGTCGCCGCCGGTGGTGATCCGCACCACCTCGAGGTACTCGGGCCGGCCCGCCACCAGCGGATCCTTGCGGCTGTCCGCCGGATCGACGTCTCCCGCCGCGGCCCGCGCCGACCGCCGCTTGAGCTCGGCGTCGCGCAGGTCGACCGGCAGGCCGAGCAGCCGCGGATCCCACTCGGGATGGCTCTCGAGCCAGACCAGCGCCTCGGGCGAGAGGCTCTGCGCCGAGTCGAGCGGACGCTCGTCATACCAGTTGTAGAACGCCCGGATCCAGCCGTCGGTCAGCACGATGTCGGCATCGAGGATCTGCCCGGTCATCGGGTGGGCGCGGCTCGGTCCGATCGCGGTCGCCACGTCGTTGTTCAGCCACCGCACGAAGTTGTAGCGGACGTCCTCGGGGTCCTTGTCCATGTGGGCCCCGGTCACCTCGTCCTGCTGGTAGACCTCGATCGCGTTGTCGATGCCGATCTTCCGGAACGCGTCGTTCCACTGCAGGATGCCGTCGCGCACGAAGCGGCGGTAGCGGACCGGCACGGTGTGCTCGACGTAGAAGACGATCGGTTCCTTCGGCGGCGAGACGCTCAGCTTCGGGTCGCGCTTCTGGAGGTCCCAGCGGTTGATGTACCGCACCATGTTCGTCTCGGTGCCGTACTGGCCGAGGTCGCGGTAGTCGGTCAGGAAGTACCCGACGCGGTCGTCGGCCGGCCGGGGCTTGTACGCCCCCTGCTCGGGGATCGCCGAGATCGAGTAGTGGACGGTCTTGTAGTTCCCGCCCTGGTCCGGGGCCTCGATCGCGATCTCGAGGTTCTGCGGGAACGACTTGGTCTTGGCGAACTTCGCGAGCCGCGGGTTG
>JBEIUL010000456.1:0-2317 GCA_040374395.1 Phycisphaeraceae bacterium | reverse complement strand
GCGACCCGCCCGTCGATCGCGGGCGACGCGACGAGCAGGTCGTTCGCGAGATCGAGCGACCACGCCGCCCGCCGTGGATCGCCCGCCGCGACCGCCCGCTCGACGAGGGCCCGCCGGGCCGGCACGATCTCGGCCAGCCGCGCCGCGGGCGAGTCGTCGGCGACGCTGATCTCGAGCAGCGCGAGATCGAGCCGTTCCCGCAGCGCCGCGTCGCCGGCCGCACGATCGCGCCACTCGACGACGAGCGGCACGAGCCGCGTCGCGACGAGCTTCCGCACCAGCGCCTCGTCCTCGGCCGCCTGCCGGGCGGTCGGCGGCGCCGCCAGCGCGATTCCCGCCATCGCGAGCGCGGCCAGCCGCCTCATGGCGTCGCCTCGCGCCAGAACGCGATCCGCGTCGCGCCCGCCCCGGCGAGGGCGTTGAACGCCTCGATCGCATCGTCCCAGGTCGCGCCGGGCAGCGGTTTCAGCACGAACCGCTGCGACGGGGCGAGCGTCGGCCGCGGTCCCGCGATCGCCTCCCGCACCCGCGAGCGCAGCTCGGCCGGCGTCGACGCCGAGAACGAGATCGGTCCCCGCACCGTCATCGGGAGCTTCCCCGCGCTCGCCGCGGCGATCTCGACGAACGCGGGCTCGTCGTCGATCGCGACGCCCGCCGCCGCCTGCCGCCGCGGGAGGTCGGTGCGGATGAGCTCCTCGTCCATCTCGAGGCTGAGGCCGAGGATGAAGTAGACGAGCAGCTGGAAGACCACGTCGATCATCGGCACGAGGTTCAGCGTGCCGCCGCCCGACGCGGCCGCGACCGGCCGTCGCCGGCTCACGATCCGCCCTCGCGACGCACCACGAGCTGCACTTTCGGCGGCGCCCCGCCCGCGTCGGCGATCGCCTCGAGCACCGGCCGCACCGTCGCGTACGGCAGCGACGCGTCGGCCCGCACGTTGAGGAACGAATCCGGGGCCGCGGCCCGCGCCGCCGCGACGAACGCGAGGAACTCGTCGAGCCCGCCGTCGTCGATCGTGAAGAGCCGCCCGCCCGCCTGGATCGTCGCCCGCGTCGGGTCGGACGCGTCGGGCACCACGCTGACCACCACGCGGCGATCGTCGTCGGGCAGTTCCGACACCGGTTCCTCGGGCGTCGGCAGCTCGAGCGGCACCCGCTCGGCGCTCGAGATGCGGATCACGAGCACGAAGAAGATGACCAGCAGGAACGACAGGTCGATGAGCGGCGTCAGGTTCGCCTGGATCGACGCGAACCCGCGATTCGTGGCCCGTGCCGCGCGGCGTTCCACGCTCAGCCCGCCTTGCCCTGGAAGGGGGCGAGGATCGCGATCGCCGCGTCCTCGGCCTCGCGGCTCGTCGCGTCGACCTGGTTCCGCAGCGTCGCGTAGGCGGCGAGGGCGGGGATCGCGATGACCAGGCCCCAGAACGTGGTGACGAGGGCCGTGCCGATGCCGCCCGCGAGCATCGCGGGATCGGCGGCGCCGCCGCTCGCGGCGATGGTCTGGAACGCGACGATCATGCCGTAGACGGTTCCGAAGAGCCCGATCATCGGGCTGACCTGTCCGAGGATGTTGAGCCACTCGAGCGAGCGGAACCGCAGCAGCACGAGCTCTTCCGCCCGCTGCTCGACCGTCCGCACCATCTCGGCGTGCCCCGACGGCGCCTTCGCGAACGCCGCCGCGAGCATCCGCCCGAAGTCGCTCGCGTCGTCCGCGACGAGGGCGATCGCCTCGCGGAAGCGGTCACGCTCGACCAGCTCGCGGATCTCGGCGACGCGGGCCTCGGGCAGGATCCGCGACCGCCGGTCGGCCGACGCCCGCAGCGCGATGAGCGAGACGTTCACCAGCGACAGCGCTACGAGCAGCCAGACCATGCCCGAGCCGACCCAGTCGAGTCCGCCGTCGGCGCGGCGCGAGAGGAAGAAGATCTCGGCGAATCCCGGCCCGTCGGCGGCGAGGGTGGGCACGGGGGCGAGGGTCGCGATCAGGTGTTCGGCGATTCCGGTCACGGGTTCCTCCGGCCGAGGGCGGCCTCGGCGGCGCGGCGGGTCTCGTCGTCGCCGGAGGCCCCGGCGAGGTCGAGGGCGAGGCGGGCGAGCGAGCCGACGAGCGCCGGCCCCTCGGGCGAGTCGTTCCAGCCGAGGCGGGCGCTCTCGGCGGCGAGGAGGGCCGAGCGGGCGGCCCATCGCGAGTCGGCGTCGAGGAGCGTGCCGCGGATAAGCACCAGCGTCGCCCCGCGGTGATCGCCGCTCGCCGCGAGGGCCCGCCCGTACTGCTGCAGGAATCGCCCGCGGTCGCGGGGCGTCGCGTCGTCGCCGGC
>JBEIUL010000283.1:0-4045 GCA_040374395.1 Phycisphaeraceae bacterium | reverse complement strand
GGCGGCTACCGAGATCTGCGACAACATCGGTCTGAACCTAGAGGGTCCATTCACCGACCTCGGCGGCAATCTCATCTGCGAGTGCCCCGCTGATGCCGACCTCGATGGGACGGTGGACGCGAATGACCTCGCCTTCATTCTCGGGTTCTGGGGCCCCTGCCCGGCGCCCTGTGGGGCCGACGTAGATCGCGACGGGGCGGTCGACGCGAACGATCTTGCCCTCGTACTCGGGTCGTGGGGCGCGTGCCCGTGACCCCGAGGACGTCCGGATCACGGCAACGGGCCGCGATCCAGAACCATCCATGACCTCTTCCGGAGAACAGCCGTGATCCCAGTCCTTCAGGCGGCAGCGTGCCTCGCCATCATCTCGCCCGCCCTCGCCCAGACCTGCGGCCACGGGTGGAACTTCCGCGTCGGCGGCAGTCCCGGCGGGTACGAGATCTGTTACGACGAGGCCCGCGAACGCACGGTGCTGTTCAGCGACACCGTCACCTACGAATGGGACGGGGTCATGTGGACCGCGGTGGCGACCTCCGGACCACCGAGCCGAGGGGCAGCGGCGATGGTGTACGACTCCATCGGCCAGCGATGCCTCCTGTTCGGCGGCTACTCGTCGCAAGGAGCGAGGAAGGACCTCTGGTCGTGGAACGGCTCGACGTGGACGCAGCTCGCGTCAGCCCCCGGCGAGGCGAGCGGGCGGGGAGACTTCGCCATGACGTTCGACCGCGGCCGCAATCGCCTCGTGGTCCACGGCGGCTGGCCGGGATCCGGTGCCCTACTCACCGATACCCTCGAGTGGAATCCAGCGACAAACTCGTGGCAACGGTGGGCAACCGGCCCGATCGGCAATCGCTACGCACACCGAATGGCCTACGACGAGGCCCGCCAGCAGGTGATCCTGCACGGCGGCTACTACTTCACGAACAAGAACGACACGTGGCGGTGGAACGGCGCGACCTGGACGCAGGTCTCGTCGAGCGGTCCGGCCCGCTACGTGTTCGGCATGACCTACGACAGCCATCGACAGCGGATCGTTCTGCACGGCGGAACCACATGCTGCGGCGAGGTCGAGTACGGCCAAACCTGGACCTGGGACGGGATCGGATGGAGCCTCTGTCCGGTCGAGGGACCGCGGCGCGGGTACATGAACATCGCTTACGACCGCGCCCGGCAGGTCATGGTCCTGCCGGGCGGCATGGGGCCGTCGCCGTCCGGAAGAACCTTCATTGCCGAGACCTGGGAGATGCCCATGGGCGATCCTTGCCGGGCCGACGTCGATTCAAGCGGCGCCGTGAATGCGATTGACATCGCGGTGATCCTCGGGAACTGGGGAACCGCGGGGGGCAAGTACCCTCGGGCGGATACCGACGGAAACGGCACGGTCGACGCCACCGACCTCTCCACGGTTCTCGCCGGCTGGGGCGACTGCCCATGAGAGTCCCGATAGGGCCGATTGCCCGTCGGCGACGAGTCTTGCACGGCGCAAACGACCACCACACCTGACCTTCGTGGCACCCAAGTGCAGCAAATGGGGATGACTCCCCATGCGCAAGGAGTTGTCCTCACGAGAGGCGTAGTCACCGGTTCAGTACCATCGACGTCCGAGGCCGAGGATCGTGACCCGCCCCGCAGGCCCGGGCGCAAGTCCGGTCAATCGCCCTCGCCTGACGAGAGAAACCACGCCATCCCGATCGGGGGATGCCATCAACGGAGAACCACATGCGACTCAACGAGCGGATCGAGCGTCACCTGAAGCAGGGAGTCCTTCTTGCCGGCGGTCTCGCGATCGCCGGCCCCGCCGCCGCGGCCATCGTGCACAGCGGCGTCGTGAACGTTCCCATCCCCCTCAACTTCGACGGCGTCTACCTGAACGTGGTGACCGGCGCGACCGGCTCCTCCGGCGGCTCGGTCGCGGGATGGGACATCAACCCCTACAACACGTCGGGCCTCTCGTGGTTCGTTCCGTCGGTCCCGGCGGGCAGCCACGGCCTCGTGCGGGGCGCGGGAACCAGCACCTCGCAGGTCGACAACCTCGGCGGGGCCGGGTTCTACCTGACCTACTCGATCGACGGCGCCGCGACCCAGTCCTTCGGGACGGGCTCGAACCAGACCGTCGGCGCGACCGCCTTCACCTTCAACAGCACCGCCAACATCGTCGGCTTCCGCTTCCTCAACGAGGCGACCGGCCAGGTCAACTACGGCTGGATGCGGCTCTCGCTCAGCGCGGGATTCAACACCGACCGTTCCATCGTCGAGTGGGCCTACGAGAACACCGGGGCCCCGATCGTCGCCGGCGCCCCTGCCCCCGGCCGACGCCGACGGTGACGGCGTGCCGGACGGCTCGGACAACTGCCCGGCCGTCGCCAACCCCTCGCAGGCCGACTGCGACTCCGACGGCGTCGGCGACACGTGCGAGACCGACCCGGACATCAACCTGAACGGGATCCCCGATGCCTGCGAGGCCGGCGGCCTGGTCTTCTCGGTGCCGGACGACTTCCCGACCATCGGCTCGGCGATCACCGCGGCCCCGAACGGCTCGATCGTGCGGGTCGCCCCGGGCAGCTACGCCGAGCGGATCAACTTCGGCGGCAAGGCGATCACCGTCGAGTCGTCGGGCGGCGCGGCCACGACCGCCCTCGACGGCGGCGGCCTGCCGGGGTCGATCGTGACCTTCATCTCGTTCGAGGGCCCGAGCTCGGTCCTCCGCGGCTTCACCATCCGCAACGGCCAGGGCGGCTCGCCCCTGCCCCAGTCGCCGCAGGAGTACACCGTCGGCGGCGGCATCCACATCAACCGCGCCAGCCCGACCATCGAGGACTGCATCATCGAGAACTGCTCGGCCCCGTTCGGCGGCGGCGTGGTGGTCTACCGGTCGTCGTCGATCCTGCGGAATTGCACCTTCGAGGGGAACGTCGCGAGCGGCGCGGGCGGCGCCCTGTTCCTGTTCCGCGGCTACGGGGCCCTGGTCGAGGGATGCACGTTCACCGGCAACGAGGCCGGGATCGGCGGGGCGATCATGGGCAGCTACGGCTGGTCGACGATCCGCGATTGCGAACTGGTCGCGAACAGCGCCGACTGGCAGGGCAGCGCGATCCGCTGGCAGTACATCGGGAACGAGCCCGACGAGCCCCCGTTCATGACCATCGAGGGCTGCGTCATCACCAAGAACGCGAGCTCGATCTTCGGATGCGCGGCGGTCTCGGCCCTGCCGAACCCCGCCACGATGAGCATCGAGGACTCGCAGATCTGCGGCAACGCCGACCGCGACACGCAGGGCGCGTACCTCGACCTCGGCGGCAACGAGATCTGCGACTGCCTCGCCGACGTGAACCAGGACGGCATCGTCAACTCGGGCGACCTCTCGGCGGTGCTCGCCGCGTGGGGGCCGTGCCCGGGCTGGTGCCCGGCCGACATCGACGGCAGCGGAACGGTCGACGGCAACGACATCACCTACGTGATGGCCGCGTGGGGCGCGACGGGCCCGTGCCCGTGACCGGCTCGTCGCCCGCGCTCGGCCTCGAGCCTGGCGGATCCTGAAGAGCTACGGGGCCCGGGCCCTTTGGCCCGGGCCTTTCTCATGCCGGAACCCGCACCGGCCCCGTACCGACCGGTAATGTCTCGGGTCCGGCGGCGGTTCGGGCGATACCTCGCGATACCGGTCCTTTCGTGGGTACTCGCGCGACCGTCATGCTCCGCATAACCCGTAAATCACGTGCAGACGGCATGATCCGTTTGCCTCTGGCGCTGGCGCGTCATATTCCCCTCGTGAACGTCGTCGGCCTCGGCCGCGGCGGACACACGTCCGGCACCACGTTGGTGACGGGCCCCACATGGAACGGGAGGATAAGGGAATGAAGAAGATCACCATGGCTGCGCTCCTCGCGGGTGCGGCGGCCGCGTCGGCCAATGCGGCTTTCGTCGGCATGAACGTCGTCTCCAGCACGGTCGCCTCGGGCGCGGACACGTTCTACGTGTTCAAGGTCTACGCGAAGTTCAACAACGCGAACGACACCGTCCTCAACGCCTACGGCATGAACGCCCTGCC
>JBEIUL010000097.1:0-7761 GCA_040374395.1 Phycisphaeraceae bacterium | reverse complement strand
CTGCCACTGCTTCATGGTTTCGGGCTTTAAGAAGAGCTTTAGTGTTAATGATTGCTTGTGGAGGTTGTTCAGCGATGTGCTCGATGAGCAGCACGGTCACGCCGCGGTCCCGCACGCGGCGGATGAGCCGCATGAGATCGTTCGTCTCGCTCGGGTTCATGCCCGCCGCGGGCTCGTCGAGCAGCAGCAGCCGCGGCTGCGACGCCAGCGCCCGGGCGATCTCGAGCCGCCGCTGCAGGCCGTACGGCAGGTTCTTCGCGAGGTCGCCCGCCCGCTCGGACAGGTCGACGAACTCGAGCAGCTCGCGGGCCGCCCGCTCGGACCGCATCCGCTCGGCCCGGAACCGCGGCAGCCGCAGCAGGCAGCTCCAGAAGCCGCTCCGCATCCGCGTGTCCATGCCGACGAGGACGTTCTCGACCAGCGACAGCTCGGGGAAGAGCCGGATGTTCTGGAAGGTGCGGGCGATGCCGAGCCGGGCGATCCGGTCGGGCGTCCGTCGCGAGCCCTGCCAGAGGACGAGGGCCGCACCGGCCCCGAGCGTGAAGCCGGCGATCGCGACCGCCGCACCCCACCACGGCCCGAGGGCCGGGAACGCACGCAGCAGGTCGCCGATCGCCTTCGCCCACGGGAACGGCTCGCCGTACGCGTAGTTGTCGGCGATCGAGACCCTCCAGAGCTCCTGCACGTTCATCGCGACGGTCAGCCCGAGCGATGTCGCAAGCCCCACCGCCGCCGCCCGCACCGCGACCCGCGGCGAGAACTGCTCGACCGTACCGCGGCCGTCGAAGCGGATGGAACCGGCGCTCGGGCGGTAGAGCCCCGAGATCGCGTTGAACATCGTGGTCTTGCCGGCGCCGTTCGGGCCGATGACCGCGTAGATCTGCCCGGGCTCGACCGCGAACGAGACGTCCTCGTTGGCGACGAGGCCGCCGAACCGCATCGTCACGCCGTCGACCTCGAGCAGGCTCACCGCTTGGCCCCCGCGGGCTTGCGGGCCCCGCGCCCCGCGGCCGGCACGAGGCCGTCGGGCTTGTAGCGCATCATGAGGACGAGCGCGAGCCCGAACAGCAGGTACTTCCAGTTGTTCGGCGAGAGGAAGACGCTGCCCGAGGCCCCGACGCCCCTCGCCTGCAGCCACTCGGCGAGCTTCACGAGCAGGATGCTGTTCACCCCGATCATCACCAGGGCCCCCACGAGGACGCCCGCGATCGAGCCCATGCCGCCGACGATCACGATGCAGAGCGCGAGGATCGAGACCTGGAAGTCGTAGTTCGCCGGCTCGCCGGTCGAGCTCAGCCAGCTCGCCCAGAGGCCGCCGGAGAGGGCGGCGAACGCCGCGGCGGTCGCGAACGCGAGCATCTTCGTCCGCACCGGCGGGATGCCCATCGAGCGCGACGCCAGCTCGTCCTCGCGGATCGACATCCACGCCCGGCCGACCCGGCTGAGCTCGAGGTTGCGGAAGACGAGCCAGGCCGCGACGAGGAAGCCGAGGAAGAGGTAGTACGAAACGTACGGCCCGGCCCCCTGCGTCTCGCCGGCGAGATCGACGAGGCCGAACGACCGCGAGCCGTCCTCGGCGGTCTTCCACCACGGCACGGTCGGCGCGGGCAGCGGGTTGATCCCCTGCGTGCCGAGCGTGATCGAGTCGACGTTCTTGAGGACGTCCTGCACGATCTCGCCGAAGCCGAGCGTCACGATCGCGAGATAGTCGCCCCGCAGGCCGAGCGTCGGCGCCCCGAGCAGGAATCCCGCGAGGGCCCCGATCGGCAGCGTGAGCAGGATCGCCGGCCAGAAGCCGAGCTGGAACGGGTACAGGTCGGCGGTCAGGATCGCGAAGGCGTACGCCCCGATCGCCATGAACGCCGCGATGCCGAGGTTCAGGATTCCCGTGAAGCCGGTCACCGCGTTCAGCGCGAGGCCGAGGATCGCGAAGATGAAGATCGACTTCACCGCGTCGAGCACGCTCCATCCGCCGGGAAGCAGCCACGCCTCGAAGGCGGGCCACGCGAGCGCGACCGCGAGCAGCGTGAGCAGCAGGCCGCCCCGGCGCATCAGACCTTCTCCCTCTGCTTCATCCCGAGCAGGCCGCTCGGCCGGAAGACGAGGATGATGATGAGGATCGCGAAGACGAGCGCGTTGGTCCACCGCGTCTCGATGTACTGGTCGCTCATCGAGCGGGTGAGGCCGATGAGCAGGCCGCCGAGGACCGCGCCCGGCAGGCTGCCGATCCCGCCGAGGACCGCGGCCGTGAACGCGTCCATGCCCGCCCGGTAGCCCATCTGGAACGAGATCGTGTTGTTGTAGAGGGCGTAGACCACGCTCGCGAACCCGGCGAGCGAGCCGCCGAGGAAGAACGTCGACGCGATGACGCGGTCGGTGTCGATGCCCATGAGCCGGGCCGCGGTCGGGTTCTGGGCGGTCGCCCGCATCGCCTTGCCGAGCCGCGTGCGGGTCACGAGCCACCAGAGCGAGACCATGAGCGGGATCGTCACCGCGACCACGAGCAGGTCGCGCAGCGTGAAGTGCACGCCGTCGTCGGTGCCGACGAGGTTGCGGGACGGGACCAGGGCCGGGAAGTCCTTCGGGGCCGCCGCGGCGATGCCGCCCGAGAAGACCTCCATGGGCACCCCGCCCCAGAAGAGTCCGAGGTTCACGAAGATGAACGAGACGCCGATCGCGGTCACGAGTAGCGAGACCTTCGGCGCGTTCCGCAGCGGCCGGTAGGCGATCCGGTCGGCGAGGACGTTGAACGAGCCGCAGAAGACGGCGCTCGTGACCAGCAGGAGCACCACCGCGACCGCCGCCATCGGGCCCGACGCCTCCTGCAGGCCGAGGGCCCCGAGGATGGTCAGGGCGAGGAACGCCCCGAGCATGAAGAGGTCGCCGTGCGCCCAGTTGATGAGCTCGATGATGCCGTACACCATCGTGTAGCCGAGCGCGATGAGCGCGATGATCATGCCGTTCGACAGGCCGTTGACGACCTGCTGGGCGAAGACCTCGGCGGGGGTGAATTCCATGCGGTCGGAGGCCTGGGCGGACTCAGCGGCCGAGGACCTTCTGGAAGGTGAACTTGCCGTCGATCACGGCCTGTCCGCTCATCACGCGGTTGGTGGTGTCGCCGTTGTCGTCGAAGCTCCAGGTGCCGAGGGCACCGCTGAAGTCGCGGGTCGCGGCGACCGCGGCGAGGATCGCGGCCCGGTCCTTCGTCTCGGCCCGGTCGATCGCGTCGAGCAGCACGCGGGCCGCCTCGTAGCCGTAGACCGCGTACGCCTCGGGCTCGGTGCCGTACTTCGCCTTGTACCGCTCGCGGAACTCGGCGCCCTTCCCGGTCAGCTGGTCGGCCGGGAGGCCGCCGAAGGTCACGTAGGTCTTCCCGTTCAGGTTCGCGGCGCCGGCGGCCTCGATGAACGCCTCCTCGAAGCAGCCGTCGGGCACCATGAACGGCGCGTCCACGCCGCCCGAGCGGAGGTCCTTCGCGATCTGCCCGGCGTTGTTCTGCGTGGTCCCGCCGAAGTAGACGAAGTTCGCGCCGCTCGCCTTGATCTTGGTGACGAGCGAGCGGTAGTTCGCCGCCTTCGGGTCGATGCCCTCGACCGCGGCGACCTGCATGCCGATCTCCTTGGCCCGCTTCTCGAACACGTCGGCGATGCCCTTGCCGTAGAGCTCGCGGTCGTGGAGGACGAAGACCTTGGTGGCACCGAGTTCCTTGGCCCATTCCGCCGCCACCGAGCCCTGCAGGTCGTCGGTGGGGACGACGCGGAAGTAGCTGACCTTGCCGCTCGGCCGGTAGACCTTCGGCTCGTTCTTCTCTCCGAAGCCGGGCTTCGTGAGGCCGGGGTAGGTGTTCGCGGGGCTCACCATGACGCAGCCGGCGCGGTTGAGGATGGGCATCGCGATCTTCGCGGCGCCCGAGTTGAACGTCCCGATGTAGCCGACCACGAGCGGGTCCTTGGCGGCCTTGTTCGCGTTCTGGCCCTCGACCGCGGGATCCCAGTTGCCCCGTTGCGGGCTCGCGTCGTCCATGTCCTCGTACAGGATCTCGAAACCGTCGATCTTTCCGCCCACCTCGTCGATGGCCATGCGGATGCCGTTGACCATCGTCGTGGTCTGGGCGTTCGAGCTGCCGGTGCGGGGAAGGCTCGAGACGATCTTGATCTGGTCGGCCGCATGCGCGGCCGAGGCCGCGAGGAGGGCGACGGGAATGAGCCGGGAAAGACGGGCGGCCAGGGTCGCGGGACGCGTGAAGGGCATGACGGGTTGGAACTCCGTTGGACGGGAAGACACGAGCCGAAGGTCCGGAATATAGGGCCAAGCCGCCTGATGGGGGCAGCGATGCGGCGATCGCCGACGGAACCGTCCGATTCCCGAGACTCCCCCCGACTCGGAGGAATCAGTCGACCGACTCGTCCAGGCTCGCCTCGAGCTCGCGGTCGCCGGTCCGCGGCGGGTCGAAGGTCCCGCCCGCGGCCATCCGCAGGATGGTCTCGGCGGCCACCGAGGCCGGGTCGCGGCCGGCGAACCGCGCGGTCACGCGGCGGAGTTCCTCGGCGGTGACCGCGACGTTCCGAGAGTCGGAGAGGTAATGCTTCGCGGCCTCGATCACGGCCTTCGCGCCGGTGCCGAACGGCACCCAGTGGGGCACGAACTCGGGCACGATCTCGCGGCCGGCGATGATGTTCGGCAGCAGCCGGAACGGCGTGCGCAACACGACTTTCGAGCCGAAGTACGAGATCGGCCCCGTCCGGTAGACCGCGACCATCGGCTTGTGCTGGCGGGCGACGTCGAGGCTGACCGTGCCGGAGACGTTCAGGGCGATGTCGCACCAGCGGATGCCCGCGGCGACGTCGCCGGTGATCATGTGGAGGCCGGTCGGGAAATCGCCGAGCCGTTCGCGGATCCGCCTCGCGATCGAATCGTTGGCCGCGACGATCAGGCCGACCGTGCCGCGGTGGAGGTCGCTCAGGCCGCTCCAAGCCTCGACGAGGAGCTTCAGGTTCGCCTTCACCTCGCCCGAGCGGCTGCCGGGAAGGAGCAGGATCTTCGGGGCCCCACGCGGCAGCCGGGCGGCCCGGGCGGTGACGGCGGTGTCGTCGAGGGGCTCGCTCAGCACGGGATGGCCGATGAAGCGGGCCGGGACCTGCCGCGACCGGAACCACGACTCCTCGAAGGGCAGCAGGCAGAGGATGCCGTCGGTCAGCCGACGGACCTTGCCGATCCGCCACGAGCCCCACGCCCAGAGTTGCGGCGCCACGAGGTGGATGACGCGGGCCCCCGCCGCCTTGGTGACCTTGCAGACCGGGAAGTTCGCCGCGGGGCTGTCGACCGGGACGTGCACGAGGATCCGCTGGCGGGCGATCCACCGGCGGATCCGCTTGACCTCGCGCCAGACCGCCGCCGCCCGGGTGACGCCGCCGAGGCCCATCGCCCCGTCGTCGGCGGTCCGCTCGAGGACTTCCGCCCCCGCCTCCTCCATCCTGGGCCCACCCCACGCGAAGATCCGCAGCCCGGGATCGCGCCGCCGCAGTTCGGCGATGACCGGCGCCGCGTGCGCGTCACCCGACGGCTCGAACGCCGTGAAGAGCACGCTGCGGGCGCCGCGAGCGGCTGCGTCGGGCTCGGCTTTCCGCGGTTCGGACGGCACCGCCGAACGGTACCATGCCCCCCCCCGCGACGCACCGTCGCTCCCCACGCCATGCTCAAGCGCTCCCATCTCGCCGGGACCCTCCGCCCCGAACACGCCGGCCAGGACGTCACGGTCTGCGGCTGGATCAACACCTTCCGCGACCAGGGCAAGGGCCTCATCTTCTGCGACGTCCGCGACCGGACCGGACTCGTCCAGGCGGTCTTCGACGTGGCCCAGGTCCCGCCCGAGGTCGTCACGGCCGCGAAGGCCATGCGCCGCGAGGACGTCGTCGCGATCCGCGGCTCGGTGCGGCGCCGCGCCGGCGAGCCGAACCCGAAGCTCGCGACCGGCGAGGTCGAGATCCTGGCCGCCGAGGTCGAGATCCTCAACAAGACCGAGACGCCGCCGATCCTTCCCGACGAGCACGAGGCGGGCAAGATCGCCGAGGAGATCCGCCTCAAGCACCGCTACATCGACCTCCGCCGCCCGCGGATGCAGTCGATCCTGGCCACCCGCTCGCGCATCACGAAGCTCGCCCGCGACTACTTCGCGGGGAACGGCTTCCTCGAGATCGAGACGCCGCTCCTGATCCGCTCGACGCCGGAGGGCGCCCGCGACTTCGTCGTGCCGAGCCGCCTCCACCCCGGCAGCTGGTACGCCCTGCCGCAGAGCCCGCAGCTCTTCAAGCAGATCCTGATGGTCGCCGGCTGCGACCGGTACCTCCAGATCTGCAAGTGCCTCCGCGACGAGGACCCGCGGGCCGACCGCCAGGCCGAGTTCACGCAGATCGACCTCGAGATGAGCTTCGTCGAGCGCGAGGACGTCATCGCGATGATGTCGGGTTTCGCCCGGGCCCTCTGGAAGGAACTCTTCGGCGTCGACATCGCCCCCGGCGGCGAGATCCCGCGGATGACCTACGCCGAGGCCATGGACCGGTACGGCATCGACCGGCCCGACACGCGATTCGGCCTGGAGATCGTCGACGTGAGCGACCTCGCGGCGAAGACGACCTTCGGGGTCTTCAAGGACGCGATCGAGAAGGTGCACCTCGGAAAGCCGGGCTGCGTGAAGGCGATCCGCGTGCCGGGCGGCGCCGAGAGGCTGACCCGCAAGATGACCGACGCCTACTCGGAGTGGGTCAAGACGTTCAAGGCCGGCGGCGTGCCGACCGTGAAGCTCACCGCGAACGGCCTCGAGACCGGCATCGCGAAGTTCCTCGAGCCCGTGAAGGACGAGCTCATCTCCCGCCTCGGACTCGAGCCGGGTGACGCGGTGCTGTTCGCCGCCGACCGCCGCGACATCGCGACGAAGGCGATGGGCGAGCTGCGGCTGCGGCTCGGCCGCGAGCTCGGGCTGATCCCCGAGGGCAAGTGGAACTTCCTCTGGGTCGTCGACTTCCCGATGTTCGAGTGGGACGAGGAGGGCCGCCGCTGGGTCGCCCTGCACCACCCGTTCACGAGCCCGAATCCCGACCAGTTCGGGATCCTCGACAGCGATCCGGGCGCCTGCCTCTCGGCCGGCTACGACCTCGTGCTGAACGGCAGCGAGATCGGCGGCGGCTCGATCCGCATCCACCGGCCCGAGATCCAGAAGAAGGTCTTCTCGCTCATCGGCCTGACCGACGAGGACGCGAAGGTCAAGTTCGGGTTCCTCCTCGACGCCCTCCGCTACGGCGCCCCGCCGCACGGCGGCATCGCGTTCGGGCTCGACCGTCTCGTGATGCACGCGGTCGGGACCGACAACATCCGCGACGTGATCGCGTTCCCGAAGACCCAGTCGGGCGCCGACCTCATGACCGAGGCCCCGGGCCCGGTCGACGCGAGCCAGCTCGAGGAGCTGCGGGTGCGGTCGGTGCCGGTCGAGGCGGCGAAGGCGTGAGCGGGGCTGCGGCGGCGGGCGCGGGACGCGAGCACCGACTGACGGCGTTCGTGCTCGTCGCGCTCGTCCTCGGCGCCGCGGTCGGCGAGTGGATCTACCGCGGGCTCGCCCCGGGCGCCGCCCCGCCCTCTTTCTTCGGCGACCTCGGCGAGCTCGTGCTCATCCGCCCGCTCGTCGCGGTCTCGATCCCGCTCGTCTTCCTCTCGGTCATCGTGGGCGTGACCGGCGTGGGCGAGCCGAAGAATCTCGGGAAGCTCGGG
>JBEIUL010000079.1:0-8252 GCA_040374395.1 Phycisphaeraceae bacterium | reverse complement strand
TGGGGGCTGCTCTTGCTTCGCATGGGGGTCCGGCGAACCGGTACGGCCGAAGATAGCCCGCGATGCGGACCTGCCGAGGGATTTCCGTCGGATTGGTCAGAATCCGCGGGCCGCATCCCGCGGCAGGCACGGGAAACGGCCCGCGCTCTCGGACGCGAACGCCTCGGTAGCCTGATCGCCCATGCGCATCGAAGACCGATCATCCGCGAACGTCGGCATGGGCCTCGCCGCGACGCTGTTTGCGGCGGCGGGGCTGGTGACGCTGTGGGGATTCGCGATCACGCTCTACCCGAGGCTGCCCGCCTTGATTCCCCTGCACTTCAACGGTCGAGGCGAGCCCGACCGCTGGGAGGTGACGACGCCGATGGCGTGGTACCAGCTGCCGGGCATCGCGACGGGCATCGTCCTGCTGATGGTCGGAACCGCCTGGTTCTGCCGCTGGGCCGCGGCGCGGAAGCCGCAGCTCGTGAACATCCCCTTCAAGGAACGCTTCCTCGCCGCGTCGCCTTCGCGCCGCGCGTGGATCATCGAGCCGATCGCGGCATCGCTCGCGCTGGATGGCGTCGCGATCAGCGGCCTCTTCCTGTACCTGCTGCACGGCACCGAGCGCGTCGCGAACGGGGCGTGGCCGGGCCTCTCGCCGGTGGGCTTCGCGGTCCTGATTCCCCTGCTCATCCTGACGCCGCTCGCCGGCACCGTCTGGTCCTGCTGGCGGGCGGGCGGGGCGTGAGCCGCGGTGACGCTCGCTGATGCTCAGCGGATGAACCGCAACTCGCCGAAGTCGGGGATGATCGCCTTGCCCGTGCCGTTGAAGGGCAGCGGCGCGGGGAAGTAGACGCACCAGGCCTTGCCGAGCAGCAAGGGCGTCGGCACGACGAACGGCGCCTCGAGGCCGTACGTCCGCGTCACCAGCGGATGCGGCCGGCCCCACACGCGGCCGTCGCGGCTGGCGGCGCTGTTGTCGCCCATCATGAGGAACTGGCCCGCCTCGAGCCGGCCGGGCCGCATCACGTCACTGCCGAAGCCGAGGCCGGTGACGTACTCACCGTTGGTGTCGGCCTGGTCGCCGGGATGGAGCTCGGTCGGCCGGTAGTGCAGGTCGCGGTCGACCCGTACGCGGTGCAGCGAGAGCGGCGAGCCGCGGAACCGCCACGAGAGCTGCGGCGGCGGCCCGACGGTATCGATCGGGTCCGACGCGTACTGCTCGACGGTGCGTCCGAGGTAGGTGTAGCGGATGCGGTCCTCGATCGGCCAGTCGTACTCGAGGCTGCCGACGCGCGATCCGTTCAGCCAGACCTGCATCGACTCGTCGACGTGCCAGAACTCGAGCTCGCACGGGCGGCCCGCGGCGGGAATCCCGATCGGGAAGGTCGCGACCTTCGACGGCTCGGTCGCCTCGAAATGCCGCAGCGACAGCGTGAGCTCGCCGTTCGCGATGGCGAAGGTGAAGAGATGCCCGCGGGCGGTCAGCTCGAGCTCGGTCGCGAGCGCCGTGGGATCGTCGGCCTCGATCGCGGCGGCGACGCGGATGTCGCTCACCGGATAGACCAGCGGATTCCCGCGGTGGACGTTGTACGCGTTCCAGTCGGTGATCGGGAGGATCGCGTTGTTCCACTTCAGCTCGCTCGGCGTCGCGACGCCCACGGTGAGGGCCCGGCCCGAGGTGTCCCAGCCCTCGCCGGCGAGCGGGGCGCCTTCCCACGGCCGCCGCATCACCTCGGCGAGCCGCTTCACGTCGGTCGGTGCGTAGTCGGAATCCCACACCGGCTGCCAGACGGTCCGCTGCACGTACTCGGGCTTGCGGGCGACGCGGAAGTCGGCGAGGCCGCCGTCGAGCGGCGCGGTGAACACGTCGCCGTCGACGGTGAGCAGCTGCTCGTCGGGAAGGCCAACCAGCCGCTTGATGTAGTTCTGCGTGTCGCCGGTCGGGTCGGTCGGATTCTTGAAGACGACCACGTCCCAGCGGCCGGGTGCGAAGAACGGGTAGAGGAACTTCAGCACGAGCACGCGGTCGCCCATGCGGGCCTGGGTCGCGAGCTGCAGGTTCGAGCGGCCCTCGATCGGCGTCTGCGTCGAGACCATCGGATCGAAGAGCGGACGCGGGAAGTCGCGCATCTGCCCGTCGACGGTGCGGCGGGCGAGGTCGACGACCGGCGCCGCGTCGAAGGCGTACGAGTAGCCGGTGGCCGGCGACTGGTATCGGAGGTGGGCCCCGAGCAGCGTCGGCGCCATCGAGCCCGTCGGGATCACGAAGCCCTCGGTCACGAACGCCCGCACGGTCATCGCGAGCGCGAACGCCACGGTGAGCGACTGCAGCGTCTCGATGATGTTCGTGTCCTCGCCGGAGTCGGGGCGGGAACGGGCGGCGTTGTCGCTCATCGGATCCTCGGGAACCAGGCGTCGGGCGGCGGCGGCCGCCGCGCGGAGGCGTCACGGTACATCGGGCGGCGAGGTTCCACGCGCTCAGCCGGCGGGCGGCGGCGGTGACCCGCCCTCGGGAGCGCCTCCCCCGCCGCGACGCCGACGGCGGCGACGACGGCGCTTCCGCTGGCCGGGCTCGCCGGGCGGTCCGCCGGCGTCGGCTTCGGGAGCGCTGTCCGGTCCGTCGTCGGGGCCGTCTTCGGGGCCCGCATCAGGTCCGGCATCAGGTCCGGCATCAGGTCCGGCATCGCTGGAGTCGGCGTCCGGCGCGAGCGGCGGCGAGCCGGCCTCGGGAGCGGACGATCCGTCGCGACCCCGGCCACGACGCCGACGGCGCCGCTTCTTGCCGCCCGTCGGCTCGGCGGACGTGCCCGCGGCCTCGGGTGCGTCCGGCGGCGCCTCGGAAGCCTTCTCGCTCGCCTCGGCCGCATCGCGCTGTCGATGGCGATCCTGGTGCGGCGCCGGCGCCCGGCCGCCGCCCCCCCGCGACGACTCGTCGCGCCGCGCCCGCCCTTCCACCCGCCGAACCGGCATGCCGCGGAACGGATCGTCGCTCGGCGCCGGCCGCGGGCAGGTCTCGGGATCGGACAGCTCCTCGACCGGCACCGCGACCTCGCGACCGTCGGCCTCGAGCTGCACGAGCACCAGCTGCACGAGGATCTTCGAGTCGAGCACGATGCCCGGCCCTTCCGGCGTGCCCACCCGCGACTTGCTCTTCGGGAGCTTCTTCTTGAGGTCCTCGTAGGTCTCGTCCTCGTACCGCAGGCAGCACATGAGCCGCCCGCAGCGACCCGAGATCTTCAGCGGGTCCAGCGTCGCCTTCTGCACCTTCGCCGAGCGCATCGACACCGGCCGCAGCACCTTGAGGAAGTTCTTGCAGCAGCAATGCTGTCCGCATCGCTCGTAGTCGGCGACCAGCCGGGCCTCGTCGCGGGCCCCGACCTGCCGCATCTCGATGCGGGTCGCGAACGCCGCCGAGAGGTTCTTCACGGCGTCGCGGAAATCGACCCGCTCCTCGCTCAGGTAATGGACGGTGAGCTGCTCCTCGCCGAGGATCCCCTCGACCTCGACGACCTTCACCGTGAGCCCGTGCTCGGCCATGAGGCGCCGCACCTCGGGCAGCTTGGCCCGGGCGGTCGCCTGCACCTGCGACCAGCGGTTCAGGTCATCGACGGTCGCGACCCGCAGGATCTGCCCGTCGGTCTGGAACGGGTAGTCGCGGCCGCCCGAGTTCTCGATGTACTCGAGCAGCTCGCGCCGCGAGACGCTCTTCCCGCAGCCCGAGTTGCCGCAGGTGGTGGTGAGCATCTCGGCGAGCTCGGTGCCGCGGAAGGTCCGGACCACGAGTTTCGAGCCGCAGCCCGGTTTCGCGTCGCCGCGGTACGGGTACTCGGCGACGAGACGCATCGATCCGAAGCGGACCACGATCGACGTCGGCGGCTTGAGCCGGGCGTAGGCCTCGGCGTCGCTCATCGCGTCGCGGCGCGACGGGTCGGCGTCGGCCTCGAAGACGGGCAGGGGGAATATGGACATGGCGCGTCGGAACGGCGCCGCGGGTCGCGGCGGCCTTCGGTCGGTCGGGCTGTCGTCAGGATCGGGTGTTTGGCTCCGACGCGGCTCCTGACGGCCGCGGCGGGTTCAGACGCGAAGCGACCCGCAGTCTAGCGGAAACCCGCGGCGGTTTCGCCGGGAACGCCGTCCGATACCTGCCGCCGGACTCAGCGGATCTCGACTTCCATGATCGAGTAGTCGTCGTCGTACTCGTCGCGGCCGCGGACCCGGGCGGTCAGGGCCCGCACCTTCTCGACCCGCGAGCCGGGGCACGGGGCGACGAGCTCGGCGAGGTACTCGTCGAGGTTCCATATGACCCCGTCGGGCTGCGCGATCTCGAAGACGCCGTCGGAGTAGAGGTAGATCCGGTCGCCGGCCTTCACCGGCCGCGAGTCGTTCGGGTTCGCGTACTCGTCGAGCACGCCGATCATCATTCCCTGCGAGTCGAGCCGCTCGCTCGAGCCGTCGGCCCGGATGAGCACCGAGGGCGGATGGCCGGCGCCCGACCAGGTCATCTCGCCCCGCGCCACGTCGAACACGCCGTACCACATCGTGAAGAACATCCCGTCGTGGCGGGTCATCGGGAAGTTCGCGTTCAGCCTCGCCAGCACCGTCTTCGGATCGGCGGCCTCGTCGGGCGGCAGGCTGCGGATGAGGCTCATCGCCGACACCGACAGGAGCGCCGGCCCCACGCCGTGGCCGCAGACGTCGATCACGTAGAACGCGAAGCGGTTCGCGTCGATCCAGAAGTGCCCGATGGTGTCGCCGCCGAGCTGGGCCGACGGGATGAACACCCACTGCGTCCGGATCCGCCCGTCGTCGACCGGCGGGTCGAGCAGGCTCTGCACGTAGCGCGACGCGGTCTGCAGCTCGCTCGCCATGTGCCGCTCGCTCTCGGCGAGGCGGGCGAAGGCCTCGTTCCGCTCGAGCAGCGCGATGTAGCCGCGCGAGTGGTGTTGGATGCGGGCGATCACCTCGATCGGATCGGGCAGCTTGACCAGGTAGTCGTTCGCGCCGCGGGCGAACGCCTCGGCCTTGGTGGTCGCCTCTTCCTTCGCGCTCAGGACGATCAGCGGGATGTCACGGGTTTCGGGCCGCTCGCGGTAGTCGCGCACGAGGTCGAGCCCGTCGCGGCCGGGCATCATGAGGTCCTGCAGGATCACCGTCGGCTTCAGCTCGATGGCGACGTCGAGGGCCTTGAGCGCGTCGTTGCAGTAGCGGAACTCGAGGTCCTTCTGGCCCGCGAGCATGCGTCGCACCGCCTCGCCGATGATCGGCTGGTCATCGACGAGCAGCACCACGGTCCGGTGCGAGACGGGGGGCGACGGGACGGTGGCGTTCGGTTCGAGGGTCGCGGTCATCGGAAGGATCCTGGGTCGGTCGGATTGCGGCGCCACACGCGGTTCACGAAGGCGGCGGCGATCGCGGGCGCGATGCGCGACAGCGGAAGGATCTCGTCGGCGGCGCCGATCCGCACGGCCTCCCCCGGCATGCCCCACACCACGCTCGATTCGCGGTCCTGGGCGATCGTCCACCAGCCGGCCTTGCGGAGGCCGAGGAGGCCCTCGGCGCCGTCGCGGCCCATGCCGGTCAGCAGCACCGCGACGCCGCGGCGGCCCGACGACGCGAGCGAGTCGAAGAGCGCGTCGACCGACGGCTTGTGCAGGCGATCGGTGGGCCTGTCGACGATCGCGAGACGCCCCGCGGTGTCGAGGACGAACTGGGCCTCGCGGCCGCAGAGGTGGACCGTGCCGTCGGCCGGCGCCTCGGGCGCGGTCACGATCCGCACCGGCCGCGCCGCCTGCCGAGACAGCCAGTCGGCGAGGCCGGGCACGAACTCGACGCCGACGTGCTGCACGACGACGATCGGATGGTGGAACGGCTTCGGCAGCGCCGAGAGAACCTCGACCAGCGCCTGCGGCCCGCCCGTCGACGCGCCGATCGCCAGCAGCGGCGCCGAGCCCGACGCCGGATGCAGGAACGGCGCGGTCGTCCGCACCGGCCCCGGCCGCGCCGGCCGGCTGAGCATCTCGACGAGGTCGATCTTCCGGAGCAGTTCCGCCCCGCCCTCGACGTTCCCGCCGAGCCCGAGCCTCGGCGTGTTCACCGCATCGAGCGCCCCGTGGCCGAGGGCGTCGAACACCTTCGAGGCGTTGCCCTCGACCGTCGCGGTCACCACCACGATCGGGCACGGGCACTCCCTCATGATCCGCCGCGTCGCCTCGACGCCGTCCATGACCGGCATGATCATGTCCATCAGGACCAGGTCGGGCACGTCGGCCTTGCACTTGGCGAGGGCGTCCTGCCCGTCGATCGCGATCCACGCGACCTCGGTGCCCGGCCGCGACAGCACGACGCGCCGCAGCGTCTCGGCCGCGAGCCGGAGGTCGTTCACGATCGCGATCCTCACGCGTCGGCTCCGGAGCCCTCGGCGTCGGGGCCGCCGATCAGGTCGCGGACCGTCGCGGCGAAGGTGTCGTCCTGGAAGGCGCCCTTGGTGAGGTAGACGTTCGCGCCAGCGTCGAGGCCGGCGAGACGGTCCTCGGGCCGGTCCTTGTAGCTGACGATGACGATCGGCAGCGAGGCGAAGCGGCCGTCCGACCGCACCGCCCGCACCAGCTCGATGCCGTTCATCCGCGGCATGTCGATGTCGGACACGAGCAGATCGTAGCGGGCGCCGCGGATCGCATTCCACCCGTCGGCGCCGTCGACCGCGACGTCGACCTCGTACCCGAGCCGCGAGAGCAGCTGCCGCTCGACCTCGCGCACCGTCAGCGAGTCGTCGACCACGAGGATCCGCCGCTTCCGGCGGCCCGCGTCGGACTTCGCCCCGCCGCCGCGCAGGCGGCCCTCGACCAGCAGCTGGCGCACCGACGCGACGAGATCGTTGACGTCGACGATCAGCAGCGGATCGCCGTTCTCGAGCAGCGAGGCCGCGCCGATGCAGGGGACCTTCCCGAGCCGCGGATCGAGCGGCCGGACCACCAGGTCGCTCTCGCCCTCGAAGCGATCGACGACCAGCCCGTAGCGGTCGCCGTCGCGGCCGTGGCCGAGCACGACGACGCTGGCCGGCCCGGCGGACGCGGGCGCCGCGGGAAATCCCAGCACGGCGCGGGCGTCGACGAGCCCGACCGAGCGGCCGTCGAGCGTGAACTGCGGACGGCCCTCGACCGGCACGATCTCGTCGGGCTCGAGCCGGACCACCCGCTCGATGCGGGCGAGCGGGAACGCGAACGGCTCGCCGTCGATCGCGACGGTCGCGGCCCGCAGCACCGAAAGCGTCACGGGAAGCCGCAGCAGGAACGTCGTGCCCTTCCCGACGGAACTCTCGATCTTCGCGGTCCCGCCGATCTGCTGCACCGTCGAGAGCACGACGTCGAGCCCCACGCCGCGACCCGAGATCTCGGTGACCTGCGACGCGGTCGAGAAGCCGGGCAGGAAGAGGAACTCGTACAGCTCGGCGGCGCTCATGCCCGCGGCCATCTCGCGGCCGGCGAGGGCCTTCGCGACGACCTTCTCGCGGATGCGCTCGGGGTCGATGCCGCGGCCGTCATCGGCGACCCGCACCACGAGCATGCCCGACTGGTGCCGGGCCTCGAGCACGAGCCGCGCGGTCGGGTCCTTGCCGGCCGCGGCGCGCACTTCGGGTGACTCGATCCCGTGATCGACCGCGTTCCGCAGCATGTGGTTGAGCGGCGCCTCGAGCTTCGCGAGGATGTCGCGGTCGACGGCCACGCCGCCGCCGACGATCTCGAGCCGGACCTGCTTTCCGAGGCTCTTCGCGACGTCACGGACCATGCGCGGGAAGCCGACCGTCGCGTCCTGGAAGGGCCGCATGCGGCTGCCGAGCACCGAGTGGTAGAGCGCCGTCGAGACCTCCTCGGTGCGGCGGGCGAGGTCGTCGATCGCGGCGAGGTGGGAGACGAGCTCGCGCTGGGCGCGGCCCACGAGCTCGCGGGCGACGGTCGCGGTGCCCGGCCCGTCGAGCGCGTCGCCGGTG
This sequence comes from Phycisphaeraceae bacterium, assembly GCA_040374395.1. Classification (GTDB taxonomy): domain Bacteria; phylum Planctomycetota; class Phycisphaerae; order Phycisphaerales; family SM1A02; genus JBEIUL01. The sequence goes on along the minus strand of JBEIUL010000079.1, from coordinate 280 downwards.
TCGAGCAGCTGGGTCTTCAGCGACTCGGCGCGGCTGCGCATCGACTGGAAGCGACGGCTCTCGATCATCATCTCGCCCGCGAGCCGCATCATGCGGTCGAGGTTGTCGGCGGTGACGCGGACGGTCTTCACCTCGACCGGGGCCGAAGGGGCCGGTGACTCGGAGACCGACGGCGCGGGCGGCGCCGAGGCGGAAGCGGCGGGCGGGGCCGTCGGAGTTTCGGGAGCGGCCGGGGGCGGCGGAGCGACGGGCGGGCTCGCCGCGGGCGGCGCGGCGGGCG
>JBEIUL010000111.1:0-7204 GCA_040374395.1 Phycisphaeraceae bacterium | reverse complement strand
GCGAATGGAGCGTACCGGGATCGAACCGGTAACCTATGCCTTGCAAAGGCATCGCTCTCCCAATTGAGCTAACGCCCCGCGGGAACGATCAGGATGGTAGCCGCAAGGCCGTGGGCCGAGATCAGGGGTCCGTGCCGGTCGACTCTTCGGTCGCCTTCACCGTCTCCTGGGCGGGGGCCGGGGCGTCGGGGGCGAGCGGCTCGACCGCGAGCGGCGAGATCACGTCGATCTTGAGTGCCTCGTCGTAGGTCTTCGTGCCCTTGACGCCGACGATGAGGCCGAGCATCTCGGTGACCGAGGTCCCCTCGGGCGGCTTCACGTAGGCGACGGTGAAGAGGCTGGTCGGGTCGACGAGCCGGTAGAGCAGCGGCACGCGATCGCCGTTGTACACGCTCGAGGCCGCGAGGCGACCGACCGCGTCGAACGGCAACCGCTTGCGGTTGGCATTCGTGTAGTCGACGACCCGCTGCTGCGTCTCCGAGAGCTTCTGCCGCGACGCCTCGATCTTCCGCAGGTCGTTCTGCACCTCGATGCGCATCCCGATCTGCTCGGCGCGGTTGCGGGCCATGGCCCGGGTGCCGGCCGATGCCGACGGGTCGTTGGCGAGGGCAACGTATCGCTCGCGGAGAACGTCGAGCTCCTGGCTCTCGGCGGTGTCGCGGCGGACGCGAGTCCAGATAGCCTCGAGATCCTGCAGGCCGAGCGCCGCGAGCTGGCGGGCCTCGCCGGCGGTGAGCGCGGTGGTCTTCGCGCCGGTGATGGTGGAGCCGTCGGCATCCTTCTCGGTGACCGTCTCGGTGACGATCTTCCCTTCGGGGCCCGACACCGTGATCTTCTCGTCCGTCACGGTCGTCGCACCGTCGGTCGCGGTGAACTTCTCGTCGGTCACGACCGTGGTGCCGTCGGTGGCCACGGCGGTCTCGGTCTCGATCGCGACCGTCTCGCCGCTCGCGCCGGAGCCGCCCGCCTCGGCGACCGCCTCCTGCGAGGGAAGCGCGATGCCCTGGCCCGCGGTGATCGCAGCCTCGATGGTCGCGACCTGGTCGCCGGTGGCCTCGGTCAGGAACTGCAGGCTGACCCAGCCGTGCGCCTTCTCGGGCAGTCGCACCTTCCAGTACCTGTCACGCTGTCCCTGCACCTCGCCGAGGACTTCAAGCGTGTCGCCCGGAACCAGCGTGGCGAGGCTCTTCCAGCTCTTGTCGGGATCACCCTTCACCGTGATGTTCGGGGCCATGACCGCGGTGCGGCCGACGATCGTCATCGTGCCCGTCGCCGCGTCGACGTTCGTCGCCGAGTCGGCCTTCACGAGGCCGAAGAGCATCGCGTACGTCGGTCCGGTCGAGGCGACGCGGGCCCAGCCGAGCTGGCTCTCGACGACCTTGAGCGGCGAGCCCGCGGCGAGGCGACCGAACGGATACGAGCTCTCGACGCTCGGTCCGCTGCGCAGCATCACGTCGTCGCCGGTGACGACGAACCAGCCAGTGGATGCACTCGCGGCGCTTGCGGCGGGTGCGGCGTCGACGGGCGGCGTGGCGGACTGGAGCGGGAGGGCAAGGACGATGGAGGCGAGGAGCGTGCTGGAGGAGAGCATGGGCGGGAATGTAACACCGTCGCGCAAGTTCGGCAGGCAGTTTTCGCCGTGGCGGCGCCGCGTCGGTCACGGGCGGCGTGCTAGCATCCCGGCCCCATGGTCGATCGTCCGTCCAACCGTCCGTACCTCCGCGCCGCGACCGTGCGGTCGGTACGGAAGCCGGTTGAGGCTGGGGTCGTCGCTGGGGTCGTCGCCGGGGTCGTCGCCGGGTTCGCGCTCGGCCTGTCCGGTTGCCAGTCGCCGCTCTTCCGACCCGAGGACGACCGGACCCGCCTGCAGGGGTCGATCGACACCGCCCTCGCCCGCGAGGTGGGGTCGCTGCCTTCGGAGAAGGATGGCGACCGGCTCCGAACACCCCCCGAGTCGACCTTTGCGGTCGAGTCGGCCCTCGCCGGCCGCCGGGACGAGCTCGACCGGATCGGTCCGCAGTGGCAGAAGGCCGACGTCACCCTCCACACCGGCCCGACCCTGACCGGCGATGACCCGTCGGCGGTGCGGCTTTCGCTCAAGACGGCGATCCAGACCGCGGTCCGGAACAACCTCGGAGTCCAGGCCGCCCGGCTCGAGGAGGGGATTTCCGAAGCCCGCATCGAACAGGCCGAGTCGGCCTTTGACGCGACCTTCTTCGCCTCGACGAACTTCGACCGGTCGACCCAGCCCACGGTCGGGATCGTCTTCCCGGGGGCGGGCGGGCCCACCCAGATCATTCCCGACGTCGACGACAGCCGGACCTGGGCGTTCGAGACCGGGATCCGCCAGCGGACGGTCACGGGCGGCGGCTTCGAGGTCGCCTTCGGGGGCGGTTCGAACGAGCAGTGGCCGAGCGACGTCTACGACCCGAACCCGGCGATGAGCTCGGCGGTGCGGCTCGGCCTGACCCAGCCCATCCTGCGCGGCTTCGGCACCGACGTGAACGAGGCCCAGATCCGGCTCGCCCGGAACGCCGACCGGGCGGCCCTCCAGCAGCTCCGCGGGAAGCTCCTCGCGACCGTCGCCGACGTCGAGGGGGCGTACTGGCAGGTCGTCCTCTCCCGTCAGAACCTGATCATCGCCGAGTGGCTCGTCGAGGCGGGCGTCGAGGTCAGGGACGTGCTCGCGAAGCGGCGGCAGTACGACGCGACCCTCGCCGAGTACGCGAACGCCGTCGCGACCGTCGAGCAGCGGAAGGCGAACGTGATCCAGGCGCGGCTCACGCTGGCCCAGGTCACGAACACGCTGAAGCTGCTCGTGAACAGCCCCGACCTGCCGGTCGGCGCCGAGACGGTGGTGGTGCCGGTCGACTTGCCGGTGTCGGCCCCGGTCCGGTACGGCCTGCGGGAGGGGATCGTCACCGCGGTCGCGAACTCGCCGATGGTGCTGCAGGCGCTGCTCGGCATCGACAACGCGAGCATCCAGTCGATCGTCGCCGACAACCAGCGGCTTCCGCAGCTCGACCTGAATGCCCAGCTGAGTTACTTCGGGCTCGACGACGGCTTCAGCGAGTCGGTCAGCCAGCTCGGAAGCGGCGATTTCGTCGACTACGTCGTCGGGGCGACCTTCAGCCAGCTGATCGGCAACCGCTACGGCGAGTCGCTCTACCGGGCGGCGCGGCTCGAGCGGTCGCGGTCGGTCATCCAGTACCGCCAGGCGGTGCAGGGGGCGACGGTCGAGGTGAAGAACCGGCTGCTCGAGGTGGTCGCGAGCTACGAGCTCATCGAGCAGACGCGGGCGACGCGGCTCGCGCAGGCCGAGAATCTTCGGGCCCTCGAGGTCACCGAGAAGACGCTCGCGGCCCTGACGCCCGAGTTCCTGCAGCTCAAGTTCCAGACGCAGAACGCCCTCGCCCTCGCCCAGCAGTCGGCGGCGGCGGCTCTCGTCAACTACAACGTCTCGCTCGCTCGACTGTGGCAGGCCATGGGCACGGGCCTCGAGATGAACCGGATCGAGATCGAGACCGCCGATCCCGGGGCGGGGCGGCCCGCGGCCGAGGTCGCCGCGGGCGACGCCGAGCCGCCGTCGGCCTGAGGCGAGCCATGCCGACCATCGTCGAACCGACTCCCGAGAACGTTCGCCTCGCCGCGGCGACGATTCGCGAGGGAGGTGTGGTCGCGTTCCCGACCGAGACCGTCTACGGCCTCGGATGCGACACCTTCAACGAGAAGGCGGCCCTCGAGGTCTACCGCATGAAGGGGCGGCCGGCGAGCAATCCGCTGATCGCCCACGTGCTGGACGTGGCGATGGCGAGGCAGGTCGCGATCGGCTGGGACGTGCGCTGCCAGCGGCTCGCCGATGCGTTCTGGCCGGGGCCGCTCACGCTGGTGTTGCCGCGCCGGGCCGAGGTCTCGCCGAGCTCGATCGGCGGGCGCTCGACGGTCGCGGTGCGCAGCCCGTCGCATCCGGTGGCGAGGCAGCTGCTGGAACTCGCGGGAACGGCGATCAGCGCCCCGAGCGCGAACCGCAGCGGGGGCGTCTCGCCCACGCGGGCGAGCCACGTGGCGGAGGAGTTTCCTGACGAGGCGGGGCTGGTCATCCTCGACGGCGGTCCGTCGACGGTCGGGCTCGAGAGCACCGTGCTCGACCTGAGCCGGGCGAGGCCGATGGTCCTGCGGCCGGGGACGATCTCCGCCGAGGCGATCGAACGGGTGCTCGGCACGAAGGTCACCGAGGCGATTCCCGCGGGGCAGGGGGCGAGCCCGGGCACTAGCCCGCGGCATTACGCGCCGCGGACGAGAACGGAGCTTGTCGACGGGGCGGCGATCGCGAGGCGGCTTGCGGCGTGCGCGGCGCCGGTCGCGGTGCTTGCCTTCGATGCCGCGAGCGTCCCCGCGCCGCACGTGGTGATCGCGATGCCGCGGGAGCCCGAGGCATACGCGAGTGCGTTGTACCGCTGCCTTCGCGAGGCGGACTCGCTCGGGCGGCCGCTGATCCTCGTCGAGCGACCGTCCGCGACCGGCGGACTGTGGACGGCGATCCACGACCGGCTGCGGCGGGCGACGGCGTGAGTCCGGTGCATCTCGAGGAGGAGCGTCCGTGGCGATGCCCGGCGTGCGGCTACGACGTGCGCGGCGTGCCGTTCGGCGGGCGGTGCAGCGAGTGCGGCGAGGCGATTGACGAGCGGTCGTTCCGGCCGCGCTGGATGCGGAGGGAGTTCGCGGATCTCCTGTGGACATGGGCGGTGGTGGCGTCGGTCGCGAACGCGATGCCGGCCCTGTCGGTGATCGCGCTGCTCGTGGCGTCGGCGTGGTCCGGGGCGGGCGGAGGCGGCGGGGGATGGGTGGTCCTGTTCCTGTTTTCCGTTGCGGTGTCGCCGGTCGTGCAGTGGGTCGCGACGTCGCGAGTCGCCCGGCAGGGATTCGATGCCCGTCGGGCGAGGCGAATTCGCCGCTGCGGCTGGATCCGTCCCGCCGGGATGCTGCTCGGGCTGGTGGTCTTCGTCGTGATCATCACGTGGGGCGTTGAACACCTGCCGTGGATCTTCGCCGTCGAACTGCCGTGGATCCTCGTCATCGCGGCGGCGGTCGCGGTGCCCGGGGTCGGGTCGGACCTGGTGCTTGGCCGCACGGTCGCGGAACTCGGCCGCGAGGGGGTGCGGGAGTCGGGCCGGCAGGCCTCCGCCCGTGGCCTGTCCAAGACCGCGTCCGTCGCGATCGGCGCGGTGCAGGTCCTCGGCGGGCTGCTCATCTTCGTCCCGTTCACCGGTTGGGTCTTCGGTCTCTTGGTGTGGACCCTCGGCAACTCGGCGATGTTCGCCCGGCTGGCATGGACGGCCCGACTGGCGGGTTGCTCGGGTCGGGAGGGGTAAGACGAGGCCGAGACGATGGCCTGTCCAAGCCAGATTGGGGAGATTGGTGGGTAGTTGGCCTGTCCAAGATTGGGCGAATCAGTGGTGGGTATCTGGCCTGTCCAGCGAAAGTGGCCTGTCAAAGAGCGAGCCGGTTGGCCCGTCCAGGCCTGTCGGCCCAAACCCGGCAGCGAGATTGGCCTGTCCATCGGAGGTCTTCGCCGGTCGAACCGACGCGTCAAGGGCCTTGCCAACGTCGTGCGTTTGGCCTGTCCAAGTCCTCGCCCAGTTCCCGCCGCGCCGGACAGGAAGCGGTTGGCCTGTCCAAATCCAAACCGTCCAAATCCACTCTGGGATGGAACGGGTCGGCTCGCCACCGGACGTTCCGCTTGATGCCCACGTTGGCCGTCGCCATTTCGGCTTGTTTGCGGGCGCTCGGCCCGACACGGCCGGCGAAAGCGCCGCGAACTCTCGAGGGCCCCGAGATTTGCCGCTGGACTCCCTGACCGACGGAACGGCTGGGGTACACTCGGGATTATTCCGATCACGAGGGTCGGATCGCAACCAGGTAGCCATCGCCGAGCGGGTTCGCACGGCCGCACCGGCTCCCGAAACCGCAGTGAGCCCCGCATGTCAGCCAGTGAACGATCCATCCGTCATGCCCTCGAGAACAGCATGTTCGAGTTCCCGGGGGTGCCCGGTCGCTGGGACGTGCTCGACTTCCCGGGGGTTCGTTCGCACGCCACGCCCCAAGTTTCCCACCCGTTCGGCAACATGGTCGGCGTTTCGACGCTGACGGAGTCGAACGCCGATGCGGTCATCGCGCAGGTCAAGGATTTCTTCGGTCGGCGCGGTCACGTCGTCGGCTGGTGGCTCAACCCGTCGTCCACCCCGGTCGACCTGGTCCCCCGGCTCGAGGCCGCGGGCTTCTCGAGGATCATCGAGCAGGCCGGCCTCGTCCTCACCGACCTTGGGCACGTCATCCCGAGCAATCCGGCGGTGACCGTGCGGCGGGCGACCGAGCGGGATCGGGGCGATGTCGTCCGCCTGTACGCGGACGCGTATCCCATGCCCGAGGCGTTGGCCTCCGCCTATTGCGACGTGCTGCCGCTCGCCGACTGCGGAAACCACTACCTGGCCTTCCTCGACGGTGTCGAGGAACCGGTGTCCGTCTCGAGCATGTTCTCGCCCGCGGGCAGCACCGTCATGGTGATGCAGGGGGCGGCGACGCTCGGCGAGCACCGCGGCCGCGGCATCTACACGGCGATGATGGCCGCCCGTCTGGCCGATGCCCGGGCCATGGGGAAGGACGCGGCGGTGCTGCAGGGCGACCGCAAGACCTCGGCGCCGATCTGCGTGAAACTCGGGTTCCGCGAGGTCTGCAGCATCGACTTCTACTCGTGGGGAAGCCCATGACGTCGGCGGCATGATCGCCGGGGGATCGCCGATGTGTGAGGCGGCGATCGTCCTCCGATAGCATGGTTCGACCCATGCAGATCACCTCCGACACCCAAGGCGACCGCCGGATCCTCACCCCTCCACGGTCGCCTCGACGCCGCCACCGCGCCGGAACTCGAGGCCCGGCTCGATACCGCGGGCGTTCGCCAGTTGATCCTCGACCTCGCCGGTTGCCCGTACGTCTCGAGCGCCGGCATTCGGAGCATCCTGGTGGCCCACCGGCGGGTGAACGCCACGGGCGGGACCCTCGTCGCCCGCAACCCGACCCCGGCGGTGCAGGAGGTCTTCGACCTGACCGGCCTCTCGAAGGTCGTCACGCTGGCCAGGACCGCGCGGGAGATCTCGCTCGACGGATGCGAACTCCTCTCGTCGGGCGTGTGCGGCGAGTGCTTCCG
>JBEIUL010000255.1:0-4380 GCA_040374395.1 Phycisphaeraceae bacterium | reverse complement strand
GGCAGGACGATGCCGAACGCGGGAAAGACCTGCTCGGCGATGCGGACCTTGTCGCGGAGCGCGGCGACCGCCTCGTCGACGGTCGCGCAGGTCGAGAGCAGGTAGATCCCCGCCTCCCAGCTGCCGATGGTTCGGTCGGTCGCGGCCGGGTCGGGGGCGAGGTACTTCGCGTAGCCCGGCAGGTAGAGCATGCCGAAGGTGAGCCCCTTCTCGTTCTGCCCGTCGGCGACGATGTTCGGTGCGACGTCCGCGTTCAGCCCGACGACGCCGTAGGTCGTCGTCCACCGGTGGCCGGGCTTGCCGTCCGGGGCCGAGCCGACGCACTCGGTGCCGCGCGGCACGACGAGCACCTTCGACCGGAACGGGTAGCCGAACTCCATCGAACGGAAGTAGATCCACGCGCCGTCCTTCGACCGCAGCTGGAACGCGGTGCAGGCCGAGGCGAGCGAGTGGACGGCGAGGGGAAGGATCGCCGCGAGCGCGATCGCGAGGGTGACGAGGCGGGTGGGTCGCATCGCCGGACGATAGCGACCGTGCCGTGGGGTGCCGTCAGGGCGCGGCGGGCGGCGTGAACTTCGCCTTCAGCGCCTCGACCGCGGCGACGCGACCCTTCTGGAGCGCGTCGAGGCGATTGCCGGCCGCGGCGATCGGGCCTTCGGTCAGCGAGCGGTTGAACGCGTCGAGATCGAGCGAGCCGAGGCTGCCCGTCGCGAGCGTCGGGGCGACGAGATCGGCGAGGGCCTGGCCGGTCGCGATCTCGGCGGCGAGCAGCTCCCGGATCGCGGCGAGATCGGCGAGGCGGAATTCGCGGAGCGACGTTTCGGCCGCGGCGCGGCGATCGTCGGGAAGGGTCGCGGCCGAGGCGGCGAGCTCGCCGATCGTCGCTCGGGTCTCGGCGCCGCCGGCGCCCGGCGGCAGCGACGCCCAGACGCACCAGGTGGCCTCGGGCGGAAGCGAGCCCTCGACCGCGGCGGCCCCCCGCCGCTGCAGGTCCTGCCACTCGCCGGCGACGCCGACGAGCGGGGCCATCTGCAGCACGATGCCGAGGCCCTGCATCGCGGCGGGATCGATCGCCGCGCCGTTGCCGGCCTCGGCCGCCTTGCGGGCGAACCACGACTGGACCGCGATCGCGACCTCGCCGCCGCGGACGATCGTGGCGAGGCGGGCCTCGGCGAGCTTTCGGGCCAGCGCCGCCCGTTCGGCCGCGTAGCCCGCCAGCGTGGCGCGGACGGACTTCGCATCGACGCCCGTCCCGTCGACGCAGCGGATCGCCTCGCGCACCAGGTCGAGCTTCGGATCGATCGTCCCGAGCGGCACGCGACCGAAGAGCGCGTTCGCCTCGGCCGCGGCGAGCGACTCCCGCGCGAGCCTCGCATCGGCGTCGGGCACGCCCTCGATCGACGACATGAGGTCGTCGAGGGCGTCGCGCTCGAAGCGGAAGCCGTCGTCCCAGCGGCCGACGATCTCGGGCACGAGGTCGGGGCCGATCAGCCCGCCGCGGGCGTCGGCGCCGGCGGCCCGGGCGAGGAGCCGCTCCGAGAGCGCGGGCTCCTCGGCGGCTCGCCACTGGGCGTGGGCCTCGGAGGCGGTGGTCATGATCGCATCGACGGTCGCGTCGCCCGGCACGGGAAGACCCGCGACCTCGATCGCGGCCAGCACGCGGGCCCGGTCGGGCGCCGGCGGCAGCAGGTCGTTCACGAGCCGCTTCGCCTGCGCGGCGAGCCGCTCCGACGGAGATGGACGATTCGCGGCGGCGGGCGGCGCCTGCCCGACGAGGTCCGGCGAGACAAGGGCGGCCAGCAGGAACGCGAGCGGGATGCGTCGGATCATGGTCGATGGCTCCAGACCGGAACGATACGGTCCGCGGCCGGGCTCAGCGGCTCCAGCCGAGGATCGCGACATCGCGCCGCGTTCCCCTCATGTCGCACGCCCCGGGCAGGCGGCCCCACTCGGTGAAGCCGCGCGACCGGAAGAGCCGCAGGCTCGCCTCGTTGTGGGCGAAGCAGATCGCGAGGATCCGGTCGACGCCGCAGGCCGGGGCGAGTTCGAGCAGCGCGTCGAGCATCCGCCGCCCGAGCCCCCGCCCCGCCGCCCGCGCCGCGACGTAGACCGAGATCTCGGCGGTCGGCGCGTACGCGGCCCGTTCCTTGAAGTCGCTGAGGCTACCCCAGGCGACGACCTCGCCCCCCTCCTCGATCACCAGCACCGGACGCCGCGAGCGGTCGCGCCGCTCGAACCACGCCACGCGATTCTCGAACGGCGGCGGCGCGAGATCGGCGGTCGACATGAGCCCGGGGATCGACTCGGCGTAGATCGCGGCAATCGCGGGCAGGTCGGCGGCGACGGCGGGACGGGGTTCGCTCATGGCGGTTCGTCGCGAAACGTACCACCGAAGCGATCGGCCCGGAACGGCGGCCCGGGAACGCGTTAGCCTGCGGCGATGCCGTCCAGCCTGTCCAAGGCCGTACTCGCGGCCGTACTCGCGGCCGTACTCGCGGCCGTACTCGCGGCCGTCCTCGCGATCGCCCTCGGTCCGCTCGCCGCGCCGGACGGCCCGCCCGTTCCGCCGATCGGCTTCACCGGGAACGAGTTCGCGGTCGCGGCGCCGCACCCGCTCGCGGCCGAGGCCGGGGCGGAGGCGCTCGCGGCGGGTGGGAACGTCGTCGACGCGGCGGCGGCGATGAGTTTCGCGCTTTCGGCGGTGCGACCCCAGTCGAGCGGGACCGGCGGCGGCGGTTTCCTTCTCGTCCATCTGGTCGGTCGCGGGACCTACGCGCTCGACTTCCGCGAGACCGCACCGGCCGCGGCGAAGCCCAACGATTACCTCGATGCCGAGGGCAAGGTCATTGCCGGGCGATCGACCCGCGGCGGGCGTTCGGTCGCGGTGCCCGGGCACGTGAAGGGGCTGGCGGCGGCGGTCGAGCGGTTCGGCCGCCGTTCCCTTGCCGACGCGGTGGCGCCGGCGGTGCGGCTCGCCCGCGATGGATTTCCGGTCGATGCCGTGCACGCCCGCGCGACCGCGACGGTCGCCGAGGAACTCGCAGCGTGGCCCGGCGGCGGCGCCGAGTTCGCCGAGTTCCGGAGGGTGCATCTCGCCGAGGGCGGGAAGCCGCTGAGCGAGGGCTCGATCCTTCGCCTGCCCGAACTCGCCGCGACGCTCGAGCGGATCGGACGCGACGGGCCCGACGCGATGTACCGCGGCGAGCTCGCCGATCGCCTCGTGAAAGCGACGCGTGATGGAGGAGGGACGCTGACTCCCGCGGATCTTGCCGGCTACGCGCCGAAGTGGCGGGAACCGCTCTCGATCGAGTTCACCGGCCGCCTCGCCGGGCGTTCGCCGCGGGTCGCCTTCTCGATGCCGCCGCCCTCCTCGGGCGGCCCGTGCGTGCTGCAGGCGCTCGCGACGCTCGATCGGCTTCCCGTGACCGGCGACCAGGCGGAAGCGACGCGACGCCGCGTCGAGACCCTGCGGCACGCCTTCGCCGATCGCGCCGCCCTGCTCGGCGACCCCGACGCGACGCCCGCCGTGGACGCCGACGTCGCGCGGATGCTCTCGCCCGGGCATCTGGCGTGGCTCGCCGCCGCGGTCGAACGCCCCGGGCGGGCCGCGCCCGAGGCGTGCGGACTCGCGGGCGAGCGGCTCGCGACGCCCGACGACGGCGGCACGAGCCACTGCGTCGCGATCGACGCGGCGGGCAACTGCGCCGCGATCACCGACACCGTGAACCTGAACTTCGGCAGCTGGATCGTCGTGCCCGGCACCGGAATCCTGCTCAACGACCAGATGGACGACTTCGCGATCCGCACCGACGTGCCGAACGACTTCGGGCTGCTGATGGGCGAGCGGAACCTGCTCGCGGGCGGGCGGCGTCCGCTCAGCAGCATGTCGCCGACGATCGTGGTCGAGGACGGGAAGGCGATCGCGTCGGCCGGAGCCGCGGGCGGGCCGCGGATCATCAGCGCGACGGTTGCGATCCTCGCGGCGATGCTCGGCGAGGGCGCGAGTCCCGACGCCGCCGTCGCGGCCCCGCGGGCCCATCACCAGTGGATGCCCGACCGGGTGACGGTCGAGAGTGCGGTTCCCGAGGCGGCGCGCCGGGCACTCGAGGCCGCGGGACACGCCGTCCGGGTGAGCGACGAGCCGTCGACCCGGGCGGTCGCGGCCGCGGCATCGCTGCGGGGCGGGAAGCCCGCGGCCGGGGCCGACGCCCGTGGCGGCGGCGGCGTCGCAGGCCGGTGAGCGGAGGGTGCCCGTGCCCCCGTGCGGGCATCAAGTGCGGATCCTTTCGCATTCCCGGCATTCGCTCCTTGCGGCGCGGCGGGTCGCGCGGCATCCTCGAAACGCATGAACCACTCCCTTCTCGCCCTCGCCCTCGCCGC
>JBEIUL010000432.1:0-2498 GCA_040374395.1 Phycisphaeraceae bacterium | reverse complement strand
GCGACCTCGTCGGGCGGGGCGCCGACCATCGCGGTCGGGACGAAGAAGGCGGCCGGGATGCCGCGCTCGGCGAGGGCCGGGCCCGCGACGGTGCGATGGTTGCGGAAGCCGTCGTCGAAGGAGAGGTGGAAGAGGCGGCCGTCGATCGGTCGCCGTCCTTCCAGCAGGTCGAGGCATTCCCGGGTCGAGACGAAGCGGCCGATCCGGCCGAGGGCGTCCAGGATGCGGCGGAATTCCCGGGCCTGGTCGGGGAAGACGTAATGGCAGTAGAGGCCGCGGAGGAAGCGGTCCGCCATGCCTCGGCGGGTCGCGGCCTCGAGCGACAGGACCGAGTCCCGCAGGAATCGGCGGGTCCGGGGCCAGAGGCCGGTCGGCCGCTGGGCGGCTTCACGCCAGTGGGTGGCGAAGGTCATCGGGAGCTCGGTCGGACGCGGGCGAGACACGCAGCTCCTGTATCGGCTCGACGGCCGGCGGGACGGCGATCCCGAAGGCCGATCGGCACCACCTCAGCGCCCGTCCGGAACCGCCACGACCTCGACCTCGGTGCGGGCCGCGCGTGCCCCGAGGCAGGCGGCCTCGACCTCGGCCGTGATCGCCGTGGTCTCCGGGCCACCGCCCCGCAGCGTCAGCGAGAGTTCGATCGACTCGCCCGGCCGCACGGCCTCTGGGTTCCATCGCACGCCGCCAGGCTCGACCGATGCGTCCGGTGAGGCGGTGACGAGCCGGAATCCCGCGGGAATCGCGACCCGGATCACCGCGCCGCGGACCTCGCACGGCCCGGAGTTCGCGACCTCGAAGCGATGCGTCACGAGGCTTCCCTCGACGACCCGATGGCTGGGGACGGCAAGGATGGACAGGCTCGGCTCCTCGACGACCGTACCGGCCGGGGCCGACCTCGCGACCAACCCGTTCCGGTCGGTCGCCGAAGCCGCCGAGGCGAACGAACCGCCGCGATCGGCCCGGACCACGACGGTGAAGTTCCGGCCGGACCCGCCGGCCAGGTCGCCGGCATCGAGCGAGATCTCGCGCGAGCCGTCGAGCGTACGCAGGCCCTCGGGCAGGAGGTCCTTGACCACCACGCCTCGGGCCGTACCGGTCCCGACGTTGCGCACCGAGTAGTCGAGTTCGATGTCGGTGCACGAGCCGCAGGCGGTCGAGGTGGCGGTCTTCACGAGGTCGAGCCGAGGCTCGACCGCCTCGACCGATGCGGTCAGGAGGCTCGAGAAGCTCGCCGACAAGACGGTGGTGACCGTTCCCGAGTCGATCGGCCTCGCCCGCACGGTGATCGTCCGCGACTCGCGAGGAAGCAGGTCGCCGATCATCCAGATCGGCTGGCCCCCTTGCCGGAGAGTCGGAGCCGGCGACGAACCGAGAAACTCCAGGTTCTCGAACGACATAGCCGCGATGGAGACGCCGGGCAGGGTGTGGGCGGATCGATTCACGACCTCGAACGTGCACTCGTTCTCGCGGTCCACCCGCATCTCGCCGGGCATCGACTGCCGCAGCACCAGGACGCTCGTCGCCTGGTCACCGGTCGGGAACCAGCGTTCGGTAACCACGCGGACGTCGAGCTCGGCGTTCGCGCCGGAGCGAGCCGGGGCGACCGCCGAAAGGGCCCCCGGTGAGGTTCGATGGCATGCCGGCAAGGAGAGGAACAGCGGGAACAGGCAGGCCGCGAGGACGGATGGCGACACGAGTGGACGGTTCATGGGGCGGACGCGTCGAGAAAGAATGCTGGAGAGGACGGCTGGACAGGCAGATTTCGCTCGCCCGCTCGCCCGGGCTTGGACACGCCCGGGCTTGGACCACGCTCGGGCTTGGACAGGCTGCGGCGAGCTCGGGCTTGGACAGGCTGCGCCAACCTGTGGACCAACATGTGGACAGGCAGAACTCACTCGGAAAGGCCGTCACAGTAGGACGCCCGCGAGTTGCTTCTTCCAGATTCTCCGTCCGATCTTCTCGTCGGGTCCGAATCAGCCCGATCCGCGAGGCCTCACTTCTATGCCGCCGCCAGAGGTGCGGGGCGTGAGGTGCCGAGCGAGAGTTGCCTGTCCAGGGCCTTTCCCAGGGCCCTGCCCAGGGCCCAGTCCCAGTCCCAGTCCCAGTCCCAGGCCCAGGCCCAAGTTGCCTGTCCAGGGCTCGTTCCGGCCCGGGTGTCGACCCAGGTCTCGGGTTGCCGGTCTCAAGTTGCCTGTCCAACCTTCAGGAGGGACTCCGCCGCGAAACCGCTTGTCCTTGAGACTCAGTCGCAATATCGTCCTCGGACCCACCCGCCGCCCCTGACCTGGGATCCGTATCTCCACCCGCGCCCAAATGACCTCAAGTCAAGATCCGACAAGCACTTCGAATCGCACTCCCCTCTCTCGCCTGCGACAGGGTGACCGGGCGATCGTCAATACCCGCGACCTTGCGGATGCCGATTCGAAGCTCCTCGCTGCCATGGGAATCGGCGAGCGGTGCGAAATCCGGGTGTGCCGGGCCGGTTCCCCCTGCATCGT
>JBEIUL010000237.1:0-4566 GCA_040374395.1 Phycisphaeraceae bacterium | reverse complement strand
TCACGTCGTCGCCCGCGGCCTTCGAGGCGAAGGTCCGCTCGCCGTCGCGCCGGCCGCGCACCGTGACGACCGGCTCGCCCGAGAGGAACACGTCGGCGATCTCGATCGCCGAGCCGAGGCTTCCGCCGCCGTTGAAGCGGAGGTCGAGGATGAGCCCGCGGGCCCCGAGGCGGATCGCCTCGTCGACGGCCCGGCGGAGGTCGGCGGAGCTCGTCTCGGTGAACTGCAGGAGCCGCACGTAGCCGAGATCCGAGCCGGGCGCCAGCGTCCAGCGCCAGCCCGACTCGTCGCGGACGAGGCCCTTCACGGTGCGGGCCTGGATCGGCGCCCGAGTGACGGTCAGGGCCTCCTCGCGGCCGTCGCGGTGACGCACGGTGAGCCGCACCTCGGTGCCCGGATCGCCGAGCAGGAGCCGCGTGCATTCGGCCGCCGGCCGGTCGTGCGTGCTCGTGCCGTCGATGTCGATGATGAGGTCGCCGGCGCGGATGCCCGCCCGCTCGGCCGGCGACTCCTCGAAGGGGCTGACCACCCGCAGGTAGCCGCCGTCGGTGTCGATCTCGCAGCCGATGCCGACGTAGTTCCCCCGCATGCTCTTGTTGAACGTCGCCTGCTCGGCGGGCGGGATCCAGACGGTGTAGGGGTCGTCGACGCTCTCGACCATCGCCCGGATCGCCGCGTCGCGCATCGCGACCGGGTCGGGCCGCTCGACGAGGCCGTCGAGGAGGAGGGCCCGCACGTCGATGACCGGGTCGAACCACGAGTGGTCGTCGGCCGCGGGATCGCCCGGCCGCGAGGCGGCGAGCGCGATCGCGACGGCCGAGGCGGCGAGGCTGAAGGACAGGATCCGTCCGGGGGTCGGAGGCATGGCGGACGGATCATACGGGTCGCCGCCGCCGGGGCCGTATCATCGTGCGGTGGAGACCGGACCCCGCGACAGCCTCGTCCTGCAGGTGGAGAAGGCGATCCTCGTCGGCATCCTGACGCCCGAGTCGGAGCGCGATCCCCGCGATCCGCTCGGCGAGCTGCGGGGGCTGGCCGAGACCGCCGGCCTGAACGTCGTCGGGGAGCTCGTGCAGAGGCGCGAGAGGCCCCGCGGCCGGACCTACCTCGGGAAGGGCAAGGTCGAGGAGCTTTCCGCCCTCGCCGCCGCCCTCGGGGCGACCGTCGCGGTCTTCGACAACGAGCTCGCGCCGAGCCAGATCCAGGCCCTCGAGGAGGACCTCGAGCGGAAGCTCAAGATCATCGACCGCAGCGAGCTCATCCTCGACATCTTCGCGAATCGCGCGGTGACGCGACAGGCGCAGCTCCAGGTCGAGATCGCCCAGCTCGAGTACACCGCGCCGCGGCTGCGGGCGATGTGGAGCCACCTCGGGCAGGTCACCGGCGGCGCCCCGGTCGGCGTCGGAACCCGCGGCCCCGGCGAGCAGCAGATCGAGATCGACCGCCGGCTCGTGCAGCGGCGGCTGCTCCAGCTGCAGCGAGAGCTCGCCGACGTGCAGGCCCGCAAGACCCGCGAGGTGCTGGCCCGGCGGGCCGAGCACTTCACGGTGGGCCTCGTCGGCTACACGAACGCCGGAAAGAGCTCGATCTTCAACGCCCTCACCGCGGGCGGCGCCTACGCCGCCGACAAGCCGTTCGCGACCCTCGCCACCCGCGTCGAGCGGTGGAACGTGGGTGCGGGCGAGGAGGTGATGCTGTCCGACACCGTCGGCTTCATCCGTGACCTCCCGCACCACCTGGTGGCGAGCTTCCGCTCGACCCTCGAGGACGCGATCAACGCCCACGCGCTCATCATCGTGCTCGACGTGGCCGACCCGCACGCGATCGGGCAGTGGCAGACCGTGATTGGCACCCTCGAGGAGATCGGCGCGACCACGCAGCCGCGGATCCTCGTCCTCAACAAGATCGACCGCTGGCGCGAGCTGCCCGACGAGAGCCGCGAGCGGCGCCGCTCGCCGCGGCAGTGGCAGTCGGAGGCCGACCGCACCGTCGCGACCAGCGCGGTCACCGGCGAGGGGCTCGACGAGCTCGCGGCCACGGTGCGCGAGCTCATGTCGGGCGAGCTCGAGACCTGCGAGATCTCGGTGCCGCTCGTCAACGGGAAGGCGGTCGACCTCATCGAGCGGCTTCCCGAGGTGCTCGAGCGGCGATACGAGGGCGATCGGGGACATTTTCGCGTGCGGCTCGGCCGCCGCCACGCCGAGCGCCTGGCCGCGGCCCGCGGCCTCGAGATCGACGGCCGCCCCGCGGGCGAGGCGATCGCGGCGATCTTCGCGCCCGAGCGGAAGGCGGCGCGACGGCGGATCCCGCCCCACGCCCGCGAACCGCTGCCCGAGTGACCGTGCCCGCAGGTCCGGCGCCCGGTTCGGCGCCCGGCCCGGCGCCCGGTCCAGCGTCCGGAAAGGGCCGCCCGGTCTCGCGCGATCCGCACAGCCCGACCAGCCCGCGAGGTCGAGCGGGCCGAGGGACGCGAACCGACGATTCGCCCGCACGTCCCAGTCACCGGGGCCGATCGAGATTCCCGCGGCATGTCGCCGCAGGAGTCCGAACCATGCGCCTCGGTGAATTGCTCGTATCCCAGGGAATCCTCGACGCGGACCAGGTCCGCGCGATCGTTGAACGCCAGGCCGCGACCGGGGAACCGTTCGGGGTCGCCTGCGAACGCCTCTTCGGCGTCGACCCGCACGTGGTCGAGGGGGCGTGGGCCCGCCAGTACGCGTCGCTGGTCGGGAGCATCGATCCTCGTCTCGACGAGATCGATCCCGAGGCGGAGACCGCGGTCCTCGCCCGTCAGGCGTGGCAGTTCCGGATCGCGCCGCTCCGCTTCGAGGATGGGCACCTCGTCGCCGCGACCACCCTCGAGGGGTTGCCTCGGGCCCTGCGGTTCGCGACCGCCTCGATCCGGGGACCGGTCTTCCTGGTGCTCGTGACCGAGGCCGAGCTGATCTCGCACCTCAACCGGCGCTTCCCGATGGCGGGGATGGACGCGGCCCTCGTGAGGGCCAACCTCCGCCCGCGGGCGACCGCCTGAGCGGCGGGGAGGTCGGGGAACGGGGCGGACGGGGGAATGGCAACTCGCGGACTCGAACCGCGGACCCGCGCATTTTCAATGCGCTGCTCTACCAACTGAGCTAAGTTGCCCCTCGACCGCGACGCGGGCGTCGCGGTCGAACCGGGAAGAGTAGCCCGTGATGATCCGGTGTCAACCGAAGGCTTCGGCCGATCCCGACCGTCCGGGAATCGGATCACTCAGTCGACGAGCCGCATTCGAAGCGAGGCGGTCGCCTCGTGGGATTCGAATCGCTCGGCCAGCCGATCGCCGCCGCGGCAGGCCGCCCGTCGCGGCGCCCGCTCGAGGCGAGCATCGATGCCGTTCCGCTCGATCTGCTCGAGCAGGCGATCCGAAAGCCAGACCCGAAGCGGCCGCACCCCGACGTACTCGACGAGCGACGGCGGGAACGACTCGCGGCCGTGGAGCCCCGCGCGGTCGTGCTCGGGCAGCGTGGTGATCGCGTGCAGCTCGCGCCAGAAGCGCCGCGTCGCGATCACCGCGTCGACGTCGCCGAGCCGAAGGCGGCTCGCCCGCAGGAGGATCGACTCGTGTCGCTCCCAGAGATCCTGCCACGCGCCGGGATGGCCGCGGACGCACGCCACCGCGCAGACGAGGTCCTCGAGGAACGAGAGCGCCCGGGCGGGCCCGGGCGTTTCCGCGAGATTCGCCTCGCGAAGATGCGCCAAGGCCTCGTCGAGCAGCACGCCGTATCGCGACGCGACGCCGCCCGCTCGGGCGAACCACTCGCGTCGGATGCGGTCGACCAGCGCCCTCGGTAGCCCGCTCGCCCCGGCGGCATCCGACGCGGCGACGGAAACCGTCTCGCGCGTCGTCTCGGGTGCTGTGCAGGTCTGGGTCATCGATCTCCCGTTCATGCCCGTGCGGCTCGCGCCTTCGCGTGCATCCGTCCCGTTCGTTCGCGTCGCGCTTCGCACGACGAATCCGCGGAATCCGGCCATCTTCGGTACGCCTCCTGCGTTCCGCACCGATCGCGAGAACTCGCGATGCGGCGTGCATCCTGCGGGCCGGAGTCTAACGGTCGCGGCGCACGCGTCAACGCATGAAACCGTCGCGACGCGAGTTCGCGCGGTTCTCGCCCTTCGGCGAATCGGACCTTGGCTCACGCGCGATCGATGTCGATCGATCCGAGCAGCCCGCGCCGGACGTCCCGTAATGCCGGGAACTTCTCGCGCCACGCGGCGCATCGCGCGGGATCGATCGTCGACTCGACGAGCGACTCGCGATCGTCGCCCTCGGCGAGCACCTCGCCCTCGGGCGAGATGACGAGCGATCCGCCCGGGTAACGGGCGTTCGGATCGCACCCGACCCGATTGCACGCGACGACGAACGACTGGTTCTCGATCGCTCGGGCGATCGCGAGCGCCCGCCACGCCGCCGCCCGCGGGGCGGGCCACGAGGCCCCGATCGAGATCAGGTTCGCACCCGCAAGTGCCGCGTGGCGGAAGAGTTCGGGAAACCGAAGGTCGTAGCAGATCGCCGGCGCGACGAGCAGG
>JBEIUL010000324.1:0-3601 GCA_040374395.1 Phycisphaeraceae bacterium | reverse complement strand
GGCTCGACCTCGCGGCGCTCCTCGCCGACGCCGACGCGACGGCCGCCGCGTCGGGCGCCGACGGTGGCGAGAACGTCGCGGCCCATGCGGCCGACGTCCGCGACTGGGTGCGCCGCACCCACGACGAGATCCGGGCCCGCATCGTGCAGCGGGCGGCCCAGTCGCTCACCGCGATCGCGATGCTGCTCGCCGGCGTGACCTTCGCGATCTGGCTGCGCGGGGCGCTGCCGCTCACCGTCTACTTCGCGACGTTCATCCCGTCGATCGCGGCGATCCTGCTCGTCTCGAGCGGCGAGCAGGTCCTGAAGGGCGGCGCGGGCCCGTGGGGCGTGGCCCTCGCGTTCTCCGGCGTCGCGGGCCTCCTCGCGGCCTCGGCCTTCGCGTGGACGAGGTTCGCCCGCAACTGAGCGCGACCGGCCATGGGAATCCTCGCCCGATCCATCCTCGGCCGCTTCCTCTGGAACTTCCTGATCCTGTTCACGCTGCTCTTCACCTTCGGCGTGTCGATCGACGTGATCCTGCAGCTCGAGCGGTTCCTCTCGGCGGGCAAGGCCTGGGGCGGCGAGGACTTCCCGGCGCCGCTCGCGGTGCTCGTCGCGGCCCTCGACTTCCACGGGCCGCGGATCTTCCAGTTCTACGCGTACATGCTGGGCCTGGTCTCGGTCGCGGCGGCCGCGTTCACGCTGGCCACCATGGTCCGGGCCCGCGAGCTCACCGCGATCCTCGCGGCCGGCGTGAGCCTGCACCGGATCGCGACGGTCTTCCTCGTCGGCGCCGCGGCCCTGAACCTGCTGCAGCTGGTGAACCAGGAGCTGGTGCTGCCGCGGCTCGCGCCGCTGCTCGTCCGCGAGATCGACCGCATCCTGCAGGGCGGAATCGCGAGGTTTCCGCTGCCGCTGACCCGCGACGGCGAGGGGCGACTGCTCGCGGCGTCGAGCTTCGACCCGGCGACCGGCGAGCTCGTCGAGCTGCTCGTGCTCGAGCGCGACGCGCGGGGCGAGGCGATCGGGCGGCTCTCGGCCGACCGCGCGACCTGGGACGAGGGACGGGCCGCGTGGATCCTCGAGGGCGGCGAGCGGATCGGGCGGAAATCCTCGGGCGGCGAGGGCGCCGACGCGGCCGCCGCGCCGGTCGCCGAGTTCGCGACCGACCTCTCGCCCGAGGCGATCCGGGTGCGGAAATTCACGCAGTACGCGCAGATGCTCTCGCTCGCCCAGATCCGACGGATGCGCGAGCAGGGCGGCGTCGAGCCGGGGCTGCTCTCGCGGCTCACCTACATGCGGCTCGGCGCGGTCGGTCTCAACCTGCTCGTGCTGGCGGCGTGCCTGCCGTTCTTCCTGCTGCGCGAGCCGGCGAACCTGCTCCGGAAGGGCGTCCTGTGCGCCGCCTTCGCCGTGCCGGCGACGCTCGGCTCGCTCGTCGCGATGAACATCGCCGTGCCGGGCCTGCCGCCCGCGGTCGCGGTCTTCCTGCCGTGCGCGATCCTGCTTCCGGTGGCGCTCGCGCGGCTCGGCGCGATGCGGACCTGAGTCAGCGCCGTCGCGCGGCCTTCCTCGCCGCCGCGATCGCCGCGGCCGTCGAGCCGTCGTGGGCGACGCCGGTCCGCTTCCCCTCGAGGGCGGGCAGGATCCGCTTCGCGAGCGTCTTGCCGAGCTCGACGCCCCACTGGTCGAAGCTGTCAATGCCCCAGATCACGCCCTGCACGAAGGTCTTGTGCTCGTAGAGGGCCACGAGCCGCCCGAGCATGCGCGGCGAGAGCGCGTCGCCGAGGATGAGCGTCGTCGGCCGGTTGCCCGGGAACGTCCGGAACGGCGCGAGCCCCCGCGGGCTGCCCGCGGCGATCGCCTGCGCGGCGGTCTGGCCGAACGCCAGCGCCTCGGCCTGCGCGAACGCGTTCGCGAGGAGCTGCACGTGCATGCTTCCCGTCGCGGGCAGGCCCGGTTCCGGCCGCAGGAACGCGAGGATGTCGCACGGCACGACCGTCGTGCCCTGGTGGAGCATCTGGTAGAAGGAGTGCTGCCCGTTCGTGCCCGGCTCGCCCCAGAGCACCGGGGCGGTGTCCCAGGTCACGGGCTTCCCGTCGAGGCCGTTGCGCTTCCCGTTCGACTCCATCTCGAGCTGCTGGAGGTAGGCGGGGAAGCGGGAGAGTGCCTGCGAGTAGGGCAGCACGGCGTGCGTCGCGTGGCCGAGGAAGTTGCGGTTCCAGGTGCCGACGAGGGCGAGCAGCGTCGGGAGGTTGCGGGGGGCGGGGGCCTCCAGGAAGTGCTCGTCCATCTCGCGGAAGCCGGTGAGCATCTCGCGGAAGCCGTCCGGCCCGATCGCGAGCATCGTCGAGAGGCCGATCGCCGAGTCCATCGAGTAGCGCCCGCCGACCCATTCCCAGAAGCCGAACATGTTCGCGGGATCGATGCCGAAGTCGCGGACGAGGCGTTCTTCCGTCGAGACCGCGGCGAAGTGGCGGGCGACGCTGCGGCCGTCGCCGCCGAACGCCGCGAGCGACCAGCGGCGGGCGGCCTCGGCGTTCGCCATCGTCTCGGCGGTGGTGAAGGTCTTGCTCGCGATGATGAAGAGGGTCTCGGCGGGGTCGAGGCCGCGGAGCTTCCGCGTGAGGTCGGCGGGATCGACGTTCGAGACGAAGCGGTGCGTGCGGCGATGGTCGGTCCACGCCTCGAGCGCCTCGGCGGCCATGACCGGGCCGAGGTCGGAGCCGCCGATGCCGATGTTCACGACGTTGCGGATCGGCTTGCCGGTGTGGCCCTTCCACCGGCCCGAGCGGACGGCGCGGCTGAACGCCGCCATGCGGTCGAGCGTGGCGTGCACCTTCGGCACGACGTTCTCGCCGTCGAATCGGATCCGCGCCGTGCGCGGGGCCCGCAGTGCGACGTGCAGCACCGCGCGATCCTCGGTCACGTTGATCCGCTCGCCCGCGAACATCGCGCGGCGGCGGCCCGCGACGTCGGCCGCCTTCGCGAGGGCGAGCAGCCGGGCGAGGGCGGCGCGATCGAGAAGCTGCTTCGAGAGGTCGATCCGCAGGCCGAGGGCCTCGACGGTGAGCGACGCGGTCCGGCGGCGGTCGCGGCCAAACAGCGCGGCGATCGAGGTGCGGCCGAGCCGCTTCGCCTCGCGGCGGAGGGCCGCCCACTCCGGGGTGCGGTCGGGGCGGAAGGCGGGAGACGCGGTGGACTTGGGACGGGCCATGGGGGTTTCCCTTCGTCGGCCGCACGGGCCCCCGCGATACACTCCCGCCCTTCGGATTCCCGCCCCGCGACCCGGATTCCCACCCATGCGACCCACCGCCCGGCTGAACGCCGTCGGACAGAGCCTCTGGCTCGACACGATCACCCGATCGCTCCTCGATTCCGGCGAGCTCGGCCGGATCATCCGGGGCCTCGACGTCACCGGGCTCACGAGCAACCCGACCATCTTCGACAAGGCGGTCTCGGGCTCGCAGGAATACGACGCCGAGATCCGCACCCTCGCCGCGAAGGGCCACGACCGCGAGCGGATCTTCTTCCGCCTCGCGATCGCCGATCTCGTGCGGGCCGCCGACCTCTTCCGCGAGGTGCATCGGCGCACCGCCGGCGTCGACGGCTGGGTCTCG
>JBEIUL010000584.1:0-1515 GCA_040374395.1 Phycisphaeraceae bacterium | reverse complement strand
GGCGTCGAGTTCCTGCCGCTCGGCCCGTCCGGCGACGTGCGGCCCGCGCTCGCGGCCCTCGCCGAGCGCCACCAGGCCGCGACGATCCTCGTCGAGAGCGGCGGCGGGCTGCTCGGCCGGCTCTTCCGCGAGCAACTGGTCGACGAGTGCCTGGTCTTCGTCACGCCCCTCGTCGCCGGCGATCCGGCGGCGCCGGGACCGGTCCGCGGCCTCACGAGCGATCGCGTGGCCGACCTGCGGCGTTTCCGGCTCGTCGACTCGCGCCGTCGCGGCGATGACGCGGTGCTTCGCTACCGCGCCTGATCGGCGGTCTCGACCGCGGCGACGCCGGCGGGCTTCGTCTCGACGACGCCGGCCGAGGTGGCCGGCACCGCCCTCGACAGCAGCCTCGCCGCCCAGTCGCGCATCGCCCCGTGCCGTGACGGCCAACCGCGGCCGAACCGCTCGACGAGGAACTTCGCGAACAGCCCGCGGTGGATGCGCTCGAACGTCAGCGTCGAGTCGACCCGCTCCTCGAGGATCTGCCGCGGATTCAGGCCTTTCGCCTCCTCCGGCTCGGGCAGTACGAGGCCCGACACCGACAGCCGGTCGCCCTGCAGCGTCGCCCGGAACTCCTGGCCGTGCGCGGCGAGCAGGATGCCGACCTTCCGCGGCCACTTCCCGCCCTGCAGGGCCTTCGCGGCCTCGGGCAGGCGGGTGACCGCCTCGCCGCGAAGCGATTGCCGGCCGGTCACGCCCCAGGCGCATTCCATGTCGAGCACCTTCTCGAGCCGGAAGTCGACGGTCGTTCCGTCGTCGAGGTCGACGAGCCCCTCCTCGACGTCGGACTTCCACCAGAGCCAGAGCAGGAACTGGTTGCCGAGGAAGTCGGCGAGGTCACCGCCGGCGAACGCCCACGGGACCTGGGGCCGCTCGCTCTCGGCACCCGCGGGCGGCGACGAGACGCCTTCCGCGACCGCGTCGATGACGAGCGTCTCCTCGCCGCGGCGGCCGAGCTCCTCGCGGGCGGCAGCCCCCGCCCCGCGGCTCTCGATCCGCAGCGAGAACGCCGCGTCGAAGAGGGCCGCGAGCTCCTTCCGCTTCGCGTCACCCGAGAGCGGCGCGAGGAGCGTGCCCGAAGGCAGGTCCCACAGGAACGGCACGAGGCGGCTCGAGCGGAAGCGGCCTTCCGCGAGATCGCGGCGGCAGCGCTCGTCGGCGTCGGCCTTGGCGGCGGCGCGATCGGCCCGCGAGAGGCCCGGCGCCGCCCCGTCGGCCTGCTTCGCCCGCCGCTCGTCCTCGGCCATGGTGCGGTAGGCCCGCTTGATCTCGCCCGGGACCTTCGCGACGTCGATCCGCATCGCCGCGAGCAGCGCCGGCCCGAAGCCGCACGCGTCGTAGGTGAACGCGGCGTCGAACACGTGGCGGCCGGTGCAGAAGCCGCTCAGGATCTCGGGCGGCTCGCCGACCGAGGGCGGCCGGAGCTGGTGCTTGCCGAGCGTCGCGAAGGTCGCGTCGTCGGGGGCGTCGGGGGCG
>JBEIUL010000519.1:0-1902 GCA_040374395.1 Phycisphaeraceae bacterium | reverse complement strand
GGCTCGGTGTTGCTCGCCCGCAGGTGGACCCAGCCGTCGGCGAGGTCGATGCGGATGCCGTCGCGGTCGTCGAGCCGCTCGTTCGCGAATGCGGCCCGCACCTTGGCGAGCGCCGGGGCGACCGCCGCGGCGCCGCCGACCGCGGCGAGGTCGAGCTTGGTCTTCACCATCGCGTAGCGGGGAAGCCCGTCGACGATCGCGGCGAGCGATCGGCCGTCGGAGGCGAGGAGGTCGAGCGTCAGGGCCATCGCCGTCAGCGAGTCGCGCACCAGGCAGACGTCGGGCAGGATCACGCCGCCGTTGCCCTCGCCGCCGAGGATGCCGCCGCTTTCCTTGAGCCCGACCACGACGTTCGCCTCGCCGACCGCGGTCCGGACGACCCGCGAGCCCGGGAAGCCCGCGGCGACGTCGTCGATCATGCGGCTCGTCGAGAGGTTCGCGGCGAGCGTGCCCTTGCCGCGCCGCTGCAGCAGGCGGAACGCGGCGATGACCAGCGTGTACTCCTCGCCGATGTAGCGTCCGTTGCCGTCGACGATCGCGAGGCGGTCGCCGTCGGGGTCCTGCGCGAAGCCCGCGGCGAGCCCGCCGCCCGCCCGCACCGCCGCGGCGAGGTCGACGAGATTCGCCTCGGTCGGCTCTGGCACGTGGGCGAAGACGCCGGTCGGCTCGCCGTTCAGGTGCGTGACCTCGCAGCCGAGCCGTTCGAGCAGCATCCTGCCGGGCACGCAGCCCGAGGCGTTGATCGAGTCGAGGGCGACCCGGAACCGGCGGTCGCGGATCGCCGCGACGTCGACCTGGGCGAGGACCTTCCCGATGTGCGTCTCGGCGGCGCTCGCGTCGGAACTCATGCGGCCGACCGCGGTCGAGTCGACGAACGAGAAGTCGCGGTTCCGGAAGCGGGTGATGATGTCGGCGGCGATCGACGGCGGGGGGGCGAGGCCGTCCGAGTCGAGGCACTTGAGCCCGTTCCATTCGAGCGGGTTGTGGCTCGCGGTGACCTCCATGCCGCCCGCGCAGCCGAGGTGCCCGATCATCACGCCGACGGTCGGCGTCATCGTGACGCCGAGGTCGACCACGTCGCAGCCGACTCCGGCCAGGCCCCCGCGGGCGGCCGCCGCGAGGGCCTCGCCGCCCGCCCGGCCGTCGCGGCCGACGCAGAGGCGGGGGCGGCCCGCGACCCGGGAGCGGATCCACGAGCCGAAGGCGGCGGCGAACTCGGCGGCGACGGTCGGGGTCATCGTCTTCCCGACGATGCCGCGGGCGCCCGAGACGGAGAGCATGAAGGGTGCGTCGGACATGGGTGGGTGACGCGGTCGGGTCGATCAGGACCGCCCGCCGTCATCGGCACGCGGGCGGGGGGGTGTCCACTTCGACCGGCAACCGGAACCGGCCACCGGCCACCCCTATACTCGGCCCTCCCATGTCCGCCGCTCCCGCCGCCGGTTCCTTCGAGATCGAGGTCGAGACGACCTTCTCGGCGGCCCATGCCCTCCGGTTCCGGGGTGCCCGCGAGCCGGTCCACGGCCACGACTTCCGGGTGACCGTCCGCATCGGCGGGGGGGACCTCGATGCCGACGGCCTCCTCTTCGACTTCCACGAGGTCGAGCGGCAGCTCGGCGAGATCGTCGGCCCGTTCCGGAGCCGCGACCTGAACGCGACCCCGCCGTTCGACCGGGTGAACCCCTCGGCCGAGGAGATCGCCCGGCACATCGCGACCAGCCTGGCCGCCCGGCTGCCGGCGACCGCCGCGGTCCTGTCCGTCCGGGTCACCGAGGCTCCGGGCTGCGCCGCGACCTTCCGGCCCGCGGCGGGAGGCTCGCGATGAGCCCCGACGCCCCCGCGGGCCCGGGCCTGAGCGCCGCCCCGGCGAACCTCGAGTTGCCCGACCCGCACCGGTTCCTC
>JBEIUL010000488.1:0-2084 GCA_040374395.1 Phycisphaeraceae bacterium | reverse complement strand
CGGCCGGCCCTCGAGCATCACGTGGATGTCGCCGTCCTGCGGGATGCGGCGCTCGGCGATGTCGAGGCCGCTCATGATCTTGATGCGGCTCACCAGGGCCGGGGCCATCTGCCACGGCGCCTGCTGGCCCCAGTCGTGCAGCCGGCCGTCGACGCGGAAGCGGATCCGCAGCCGGTGGTCGCCGGGCTCGAGGTGGATGTCGCTCGCGCCCTCGTGCACGCCGGCCCAGATCACGTGGTTCACGAACTTGACGACCGGGCTGTGGCCCGCGACCTCGGCGAGGTTGCCGATCTCCTCGACCTGCCGCTCGATGACGCTGAAGTCGGCGTCGTCGATGTCGGCGCAGAGGTCGTCGATCACGAAGACGTTCGCGGCCGGCAGGTACGCGGCGAGCGCGTCGCGGATCTCGCGGGCGGTCGCGGCGGCGACGCGGATCTCGCCGCCGTGGCGACGGCGGATCTCCTCGATGAGGAAGATGTTCTCGGGTTCGGCGAGGGCGATCGACAGCGTGCCCTGCACGTGGAAAAGCGGCAGCACGCAGCGGTCCTCGAGGAACTCGCGGGGCAGCCGCTCGAGGGCCTTGGGGTCGGCGATCCGCGACGGCTGTCGGACGAACGGCAGGCCGTACGCCTCGGCCACCGCCTCCATCACCTGCTCCTCGGTCGCGAGGCCGAGCTCGACGAGCGTCTCGCCGAGCAGCTTGCGGTGACCGCGTTCGGACTGGTGGGCGAGCGCGTCGGCGACCTGCCGCCCGGTCACCACGCCGCGGGCGACGAGCAGCTCGCCGATCTGCACCCGCTGGACGGGAACGGCCCGCGGGGCGGCGGCCGGCGCCGCGGCGGCCTCGGGGGCGGGAGTGCGTGCGGGTAAGAGCCTCATGCCGCGGCGCGGATCGAGCGACCCGCCTCCTCGATGCTGGGTGCGGTCTCGAAGCGGTCGCGGAGACCGACGATGCGGAAGATCAGGTCGAGCGTCTCGTCGGGCCGGACCAGCGTGAGCCGGCCGGCGCGGCGCCCGCACTCGGCCTGCAGCCAGAGCAGGAACTCGAGGCCGGCGCCGTCGGCGCCGCCCACGTGCGTGCAGTCGACGATCACGCTGCGGACGCCGGCGACCAGGCGGTCGGCGACGGCGCGGCGGGTCCGCTCGATGCCCTCGCCGGCGAGGTCGCCGGAGAGCGTGAGCACCAGGACGTCACCGTGGCTCTCGAAGGAATGGGTCATGACGGTCGCTCCTCGGCGCCGGCGAGGTGCGCGGCGAGCAGGCGGTCGAATCCGGCCAGGTCGAGCGACAGGAACGCCTCGACGAGCCGCGGGTCGAATTGGGTGCCGGCGTTCCGGCGGATCTCGGCGAGCACCGTCGCGCGGTCGCGGCCGCTGCGGTAGGTGCGGTTCGAGCTCATCGCGTCGAAGGTGTCGGCGAGGGCGATGATGCGGCCGAACAGCGGGATCCCGTCGCCGGCGAGAGCGTGCGGGTAGCCACGGCCATCCCACCGCTCGTGGTGCGAGAGCACGCCGTCGAGCATCTCGCGCATCTGGGGGATGTCCTTGAGGATCCGCCAGCCGATCTCGGGATGCCTCTTCACCTGCTCGAACTCGGCGTCGTCGAGGCGGCCCGACTTCCGCAGCGTCGACTCGGGCACGCCGATCTTCCCGATGTCGTGGACGAGCCCCGCGATGCGGACCTGCTTCACCGTCGGCTCGGGCAGGCCGATCGCCGCGGCGAGCTCGCGGGCGAGGTAGGCGACCCGCTGCGAGTGGCCGCGGGTGTAGGCGTCCTTCGCGTCGATCGCGGCGGTGAGGGCCTCGAGCGTGCCGAGGAACATCGCGTCGAGGTCGCGGTAGAGCGAGGCGTTCTCGAGGTGGATCGCGACGTGGTCGGCGGCGGCCTCGGCGAGCTTGAGCTCGACGTTGGTCGCGGCGGGCAGGCCGCCCGCGACGAGGAAGCCGAGGGTGCGCGACTCGCGCCGCACCGGGCAGGCGAGCACCGGGCCCGCGAGGCCGAGCGCCGCGAGCGACGGGTCGTCGGCGTCGAGGACCGTCGCGCCGCCCTCGGCCGCGAGCCGGCGCCGCGCGAGCTCGACGAGG
>JBEIUL010000291.1:0-3956 GCA_040374395.1 Phycisphaeraceae bacterium | reverse complement strand
CCGGACGTACACCCAAGGGTTCTCGGGAACCAGCGGCGCCGGACCGATCATCGCCGGCGCGGTGGCCCTGCTGCAGGCCACCGCGAAGCAGGCTTTAGCGGGCCCGCTCGCTCCCGAACAGATCCGGGCCATCGTGAGTGGCTGGGGCGAGACCCAGTGTGAAATCGGCTGCTCGACGGAACCGGACGACGAGAACCTGCCCTTCCCGCCCGACTGCTGCGCCTGCGGCGGCGAGAATTGCGACTCGTTCAACAACATCGGTGTCTGCATGCCGGCCCTCTTCGATGCGGGTGTCGCGATCTTCACCGGCGGTTTCCCCGATGGGAATCGCACCGAGATCAAGGTCATCACCGGCTTCCCGGTGAACGAGGGCCAGGCCTCGTCGATCTTCATCCGCGCCGCCGACGGGAACTACCTCCGTCTCGGCACCGAGCAGGCCAACGCGGGACAGAACGTCGAGGGGCTCACCTACCTCGTCACCGGTCCGACCACCGACGTGTACGCAAAGCTCCAGTCGGGGATCACCAACCCTGACCAGATCTCCAACCTCGGCCTGGCGGTTCAGGGACGAGCGACCGCCCAGATCGCGATCGTCGGCGGCTTCCTCTACAACTTCGTCCGTTCGCGGTGGGACTTCATCGGCGTCGGCTTCTACGGGCCGGCCACCGAGGGAGACCCGATCATCATGCCGATCCCGGGCTTTGCCCAGGAAAACTACTTCGGTCCGGACGGCGTGTTCAAGGCCCGCGTCTGGACGTGCGGCCTCGGCCTCTCGGGCTCGCACCAGATCTGGCACGACCTGATCCAGATCTCGGTGAACGACCCGACGTTCGTGCCGCCCGATCCGTGATCCGCATCAACGCGTGAAACCAAGCGGGGACGCCTTCGAGGCGTCCCCGCTTTCGTTCCCGTGGGATTCAGTGGGCGGCCCGGATCAGGCGACCGTCACGCCGCGGTCGAGATACACGTCTTGGATCGCGTTCAGGATCCGGATACCCTCGCCCATCGGCCGCTGGAACGCCTTGCGGCCCGAGATGAGGCCCATGCCGCCGGCCCGCTTGTTGATGACCGCGGTGCGGACCGCGTCGGCGAGGTCGTTGTCGCCGCTCGCGCCGCCCGAGTTGATGAGGCCGGCCCGGCCTGCGTAGCAGTTGAGCACCTGGTAGCGGCAGAGGTCGATCGGGTGGTCGGTGGTGAGTTCCGAGTAGATCCGCTTGTCGGTCTTCCCGTAGCTCGAGCCGCCCATGTTGAGGGCGGTGTAGCCGCCGTTGTTTTCCGGGAGCTTCTGCTTGATGATGTCGGCCTCGATGGTCACGCCGAGGTGATTCGCCTGCCCGGTCAGGTCGGCCGCGACGTGGTAGTCGACGCCGTCCTTCTTGAACGAGGAGTTCCGCAGGTAGCACCAGAGGACGGTGGCCATGCCGAGCTGGTGGGCCTCATGAAACGCCTCGGCGATCTCGACGATCTGACGGTTCGAGTCGTCGCCGCCGAAGTAGATCGTGGCTCCCACCGCCGCCGCCCCGAGATTCCAGGCCTCGCGGACATTCCCGAACAGGATCTGCCGGGCCCCGTTCGGGAAGGTCAGGAGCTCGTTGTGGTTGATCTTGACGAGGAAGGGAATGCGGTGGGCGTACTTCCGGCTCACCGAGCCGAGCACGCCGAAGGTGCTCGCGACCGCGTTGCAACCGCCCTCGAGGGCGAGCTTCACGATGTTCTCGCCGTCGAAGTAGATGGGGTTCTTGGCGAAGCTCGCCCCGGCCGAGTGCTCGATGCCCTGGTCGACCGGGAGGATCGAGAGGTAGCCGGTGCCGGCGAGGCGACCCGACCCGAACATCCACTGGAGGTTCCGCAGGACCTGGGGGTTCCGGTCGGTCGGGACGAAGATCCGATCGACGAAGTCGGGGCCGGGGACATGCAGGAGCGACTTCTGGACCTTCGCGACGTGGCCGAGGAGGGCGTCGGCGTCGGCGCCGAGGAGCGAGGTGATCGAGGTGGTGGACATGGGGAGGCTCTCGGGAAGCTCGGGGGAGATTCGCGTCGTCGGTCCGGAGTTGAACCGATCCTGAACGGTCGGGCGGGCGGTCCGCCCTGAGGGGGAGTTATCGTACCGGTCCCCTTCGGGGCTTCAGCATGAGACTCATCCGACAGGTCCTCGCGAGCGACATCGGCGGCAGCGTCCTGCTGCTGGCGATGACGGTGCTGGCGGTCGTCCTCGCCAACGGGCCGACCGCGGAGGTCTACCGGGCGGCCCTCGCGTGGATCCCGCCGATCCCCCTGACCCACCACGGCGAGCCGCTCACGCTCCTCCTCTGGATCAACGACGGGCTGATGGCGGTCTTCTTCCTGCTGGTCGCCCTCGAGCTCAAGCGGAACCTGATCGCGGGCGAACTCGCGGGCAAGGGCCGGGCGATCCTGCCGGCGATCGCGGCCTTGGGGGGCATGATCGTGCCGTCGGCGATCTACGCGGGGGTCGCGTGGGCCGAGGGCGATCCGGTCGCGAGCCGCGGCTGGGCGATTCCCGCCGCGACCGACATCGCCTTCGCCCTCGGCGTGCTCGGGATCGTGGGCCGCGGGCTGCCGGTCTCGCTGCGGATCTTCCTCACGGCGCTCGCCGTGCTCGATGATCTCGGGGCGATCGTGATCATCGCCCTGTTCTATTCGACCAATCTCGACCTCGGATGGCTGGGAGCGGCGGTGCCGGTGATGCTCGTCCTCGTCGCGATGAACCGCGGACGGGTCACGGCGATCTGGCCATACCTCCTGATCGGCTGCGGGCTCTGGTACTGCCTGCTGCAGTCGGGGATCCACTCGACGATCGCTGGCGTGCTGACCGGCCTGGCCGTGCCGTTCGCCCACGGCAAGGGCCAGACGTTCGATCCGGGCGAGACGCCGCTGCGGAAACTCGAGCACGCCCTTCACACGCCGGTCGCGTTCGTGATCCTCCCGCTGTTCGCCCTCGCGAACGCCGGCGTGAGCCTCGCGGGCATCCAGGCCTCGGACTTCCTCGGGCCGGTGCCGCTCGGCATCGCCCTGGGGCTTCTCATCGGCAAGCAGATCGGCGTGCTTGGGGCGAGCTGGATCGCGATCAAGTCGGGCCTCGCCCCGATGCCCTCGCACGCGTCGTGGCGGCACCTGCATGCGGTGGCCGTCCTGTGCGGGATCGGCTTCACGATGAGCCTCTTCATCGGCGACCTCGCCTTCCGCGGGGTGGTGGGCGGCGACGCGTACGAGACGCGGATGAAGGTCGGCGTGCTGACCGGATCGATTCTGTCGGCGGCGCTCGGGGCGCTGGTGATCCGGTTCACGCCGAAGCCGGCGTCGGGCACCTAGGCGATCCATCCGCCGCCGAGCACCCGTTCGCCGGTCGCCGCGTCGTAGAGCACCGCGGCCTGACCCGCGGCGACCGCCTCGCGGGGTTCGTCGAGGCGAAGCTCGAACGTCGCAGGCCCGGTGGCCCGTACCCGCGACGGGACGGCCTCGCCGTGGGCCCGCCACTGGACGCGGCAGGCGAGCCACTCCGCGGGCGGCTCGACGAGCCAATTCGCGTCGGCGGCGGTGAAGCCGTCGCGCTCGAGGTCCTTCCGGTCGCCGATCGTCACCACGTTCGTCGCGGGGTCCTTCGCGACGACGTAGAGCGGGCGGTCGGCGGCGACGCCGAGGCCCTTGCGCTGCCCGATCGTGAAATGCTGGTGGCCCGGATGCTCGCCGAGATCGCGCCCGTCGGTCGACCGGATGCGACCCGGTCGCACGGAACCGGGCGAGCGGCGCTCGAGAAGCCCCGCGTAGTCGTCGTCGGGCACGAAGCAGATCTCCTGCGAGTCGGGCTTCTCGGAGACCGGAAGGCCGAGCTCGCGGGCGAGTTCCCGCACTGCCGGCTTCTCGAGACCGCCGATCGGGAACCGCGTCGCGGCGAGGTCTTCGCGGCGGATCCCGAAGAGGACGTAGCTCTGGTCCTT
>JBEIUL010000264.1:0-4264 GCA_040374395.1 Phycisphaeraceae bacterium | reverse complement strand
GCCCGGGGCGAGCTCGAGATCACCAGCGTGAACGACGCCTACCTCCGGCGCGGCGACCTCTCGGTCGAGCTGCTCGGCCGCGGCTCGGCGTGGCTCGACACGGGAACGTTCGAGACCATGCTGCAGGCCGCCCAGTTCGTGCAGACCATCGAGGCGCGGCAGGGCCTCAAGATCGCCTGCCCCGAGGAGATCGCCTTCCGCAAGGGGTGGATCTCGGCCCGCGAGCTCGAGGCGCTGGCCGCGCCGCTCTCGAAGAACAGCTACGGGCAGTACCTTCTCCAGCTGCTGGCCGAGCCCGCGGGACCGCCCGGATCCTGAACCGATGAACGTCCTCCCGACCGACCTGCCCGACGTCCTCGTCGTCGAGCCGAAGGTGTTCGGCGACCACCGGGGATTCTTCCTCGAGACCTGGTCCGCCCGGGGCTTCGCCGAGCGGGGGCTGCACCTCACGTTCGTGCAGGACAACTGGAGCCGGTCGTCGCGCGGCATCCTCCGCGGCCTGCACTACCAGATCCGCCATCCGCAGGGCAAGCTCGTGCGGGCGGTGCGCGGCGAGATCTTCGACGTCGCCGTCGACCTCCGACGCTCGTCGCCCACGTTCGGGAAGTGGACCGGCGCGATCCTCAGCGAGACCAACTTCCGCGCCCTCTGGGTTCCCCCCGGCTTCGCCCACGGCTTCTACGTGCTGAGCGAGACCGCCGACGTCCTCTACAAGGCCACCGACCTCTACGCCCCCGAATGGGAGCGCACGCTCGCCTGGGACGACGCGACGGTCGGCATCGAGTGGCCGCTCGATCGCGGCGGGCCGCCGGTCCTGTCCGAGAAGGACCGAACCAAGGCACTGCCGCTCGAGGCGGCGGAGACCTTCCCGTGAGGATCCTCGTCACGGGGGCCGGTGGGCAACTCGCAGGGGCCCTCACGCGGCTCGCGAGTCCGGACCGCGAGATCCACGCGGTGGGCGTCGATCGCCTCGACATCACCGACGCCGGCGCGGTCGATCGGGCGGTCGCGGCGATGCGGCCCGACGCGATCGTGAACGCGGCCGCGTACACCGCCGTCGACAAGGCCGAGTCGGAACCCGAACTCGCGCGGGCCGTGAACGCCGACGGCGCCGGTCACCTGGCCCGCGCCGCGACCCGGCACGGCGCGTTCCTCGTCCACGTGTCGACCGACTTCGTCTTCGCGGGCGATCACGGTCGGCCGTATCGCCCCGACGACGAGACGGGGCCGGTCTCGGTCTACGGCCGCACCAAGCTCGAGGGCGAACGCCTGGTGCGGGACGAGGCTCCCGCCGCCGCGACGATCCGGACCGCGTGGGTCTACGCCGCGTCCGGGAGGAACTTCCTCCTCACCATGCTGCGGCTCATGGGCGAGCGGGGGAGCGTCCGGGTGGTGGCCGACCAGGTCGGCTCGCCGACCGCGGTCGACGGGCTCGCCGCGGCATGCCTGCGGGCCGCGGAGGGCCGCCTCTCGGGCACCTGGCACTGGACCGACGCCGGGATCGCAAGTTGGTACGACTTCGCGGTCGCGATCGCCGAAGAAGGTCTCGCGGCCGGGCTGCTCCGGTCGCGGCCCGAGGTCGCCCCGATCCGCACCGAGGACTTCCCGACGCCGGCCATCCGTCCGGCGTATTCGGTGCTCGACAAGACCGCGACCTGGGCAACCTTCGGCCTTCCCGTCCGCCACTGGCGCGACGGTCTCCGCGAGACGATTCGATCCATTCCCCGTGCCCCGACGGCGACGCACCCATGACCGCCCCAAACCCCAACCCCGCCGGCCGCCCGATCTCGGAATCCGTCCTCGTGACCGGCGGGGCCGGCTTCATCGGGGCGAACTTTGTGCGGGCACGCCTGGCCCGTCCCGAGGCCGGGCACGTCACCGTCCTCGACGCCCTGACCTACGCCGGCAACCGCGCGAACCTCGCGGGCCTGCCGGCCGATCGCCTCGAGTTCGTGCACGGCGACATCCGCGACACCTCGCTGGTCGAGCGACTGCTCCGCGAGCGGGGCATCCGCACCGTCGTGCATTTCGCCGCGGAGAGCCACGTCGACCGCTCGATCACCGGTCCCGACGCCTTCATCGACGCGAACGTGAACGGGACCCACAGCCTCCTCAAGGCGGCCCGCGCCGTCTGGCTCGCGGGAACCGCCGCCCCGCATCGCTTCCACCACGTCTCGACCGACGAGGTGTACGGATCGCTCGGCCCGAAGGACCCGCCCTTCGCCGAGACGAACCAGTACCAGCCGAACTCCCCGTACTCGGCGAGCAAGGCGGCCTCCGACCATCTCGTCCGCGCCTACCACCACACCTTCGGCCTCGACGTCACCACGAGCAACTGCTCGAACAACTACGGCGCGTACCAGTTCCCCGAGAAGCTGATCCCGCTGGTGATCGTGAACATCCTGCACGGCAAGCCGCTGCCGATCTACGGCGACGGCATGAACGTGCGGGACTGGCTGCACGTCGACGACCACTGCCGGGCGATCGAGCTCGTGCTCGAGAAGGGCGTCCCGGGCGAGGTCTACAACGTCGGCGGGAACAACGAGCGGCCGAACCTCGAGATCGTGCACGCGCTCTGCGCCGCGGTCGACGCCCGGTTCGCCGCCGACCCCACGCTTGCGTCGCGCTTCCCCGCGGCGCCCGCCGCGAACGGCAAGGCCGCGACGAGCCTCATCACCTTCGTGAAGGATCGGCCCGGCCACGACCGCCGGTACGCGATCGACGCGACCAGGGCCCGAAGCGAGCTCGGTTACGAGCCGAAGGAGACCTTCGCCTCGGGCTTCGCCCGTACCGTCGACTGGTACCTCCGCGAGGAGGCGTGGTGGCGGGGGGTCATGGACGGCTCGTACCGGACGTGGATCGAGCGGAACTACGCGAGCCGCTGAGGTCGCTCAGGACGGCTGGAGGTCCTGGTCCGGAGGGGGCTGCGTCGGTTCCGGCCCCTTTCCCGGCTTGCGGAGCCCGGCGGCCCGCACCATGTCGATCGTGCCGCGGATGTCGGTTCGCACCCGGGGCCAGGCGAGGGCGGTCGCGGCCATGGCCGCGATGCCCACTGACCACGTGACCGAGAGCGAGGCGAACGGCCGCGGCAGGTCGAGCAGGAACTCGGGCACCGCCATCGCCGCCGAGGCGACGACCGCCACGACCGTTCCGGGAAGGGTCGCGGAGAGGAAACCCCGGAACGAGATCGGCGATCCCGCGAGTCCGAGGTAGCAGCTCGGAAGCCGCATCAGGTGGATCGACGTCACGAAACCGACGGCCAGGCCCCGCGCGCCCCCGAGCCATGCCCCGAGCACGTTCCCGCCGATCACCGTGATCGCCGTCGCGATCGAGAGCCCGAGCTGCCGCTTGACCTTGCCGGAGGCCTGCTGCACCCAGACCGTGCTCGCGGCGGTGGCCATCCCGATCGAGGCGATGGCGAGGATGCGGAAGATCGGCACGCTCGGGAGGAACTGCTCGCCGAGCACGATCCGGACGATGTCCTGCGCTCCGAAGAAGAGCATCGCGACCGCCGGCGTCGAGATGAGCCCGAGCACGGCCACGAGCCGGAAATAGGATTTTCGGAACCGCTCGGGATCGTTCCAGATCTGCACGAGGATGGGCACCGCGACCCGGCCCATCGGGTTCAGCATCCGCGTCATCGGCAGCGCGAGCAGCCCGTAGGCCTTCGAATAGAGGCCGACGTCGGCGGCCCCGGCGAACCGCCCCAGGATCACCGACTCGGACGAGGTCCGTGCGGCGTTGCACAGGTTCACCACCAGGAGGCCGAAGCCGCGACGGACGAGCCGCCTCGTCCCGTGGCCCCTTCGGAACCGGCCGGGGGACCAGCCGGAAAAGACCCACGGGGCGATCGAGAGGTGGATGTTCGTCGTGAGGGTCCCGATGATGATCGACCAGGGACCGGCCCCCATCGAGGCAAGCACGATCGCCACGCCGAATCCGATGAGAGACGCGGTCGCCTCGGCGCGGGCGAGGCTCCCGAAGCGGAGTTCCCTGGTGAGGATCACCCGGTGTTGCGCCCCGAGGCCGGAGAACACCAGCCCGATCGCCGCCACGGTCGTGATCGAGGCGACCTGCGGCTCGTTCACGAAGCCCGCGAGCATCGGGGCGCCGGCCGCCGCGAGCAGGGCGGTCGCGAGCGACATGGCGATGTTGCACCAGAAGAGGTTCGTCGACTGCTGCGGCGTCAGATCCCGCTCGCGCAGCGCCGCCGCCGACATGCCGGCATCCGAGATCGCCTGCAGGATCGAGGTGAACCCGATCG
>JBEIUL010000261.1:0-4325 GCA_040374395.1 Phycisphaeraceae bacterium | reverse complement strand
CGCGTAGAGCTTGCGGGGGATGCGCCCCGCGCGGGCCCCGAGGTACCCCGCGTCGCAGGCCCGCCGCATCGCGTGGGCCATGCGCACGGGATCGGCCGCATGGGCGATGCCGGTGTTGAGCAGCACGCCGTCGGCGCCGAGTTCCATCGCGATCGTCACGTCGCTCGGGGTGCCGACGCCGGCGTCGACGATCACCGGGTACTTCGGGTCGCCGCCGAGCGAGGGATCCTTGAGGAGGCCGAGGATCATCGCGATCGCCCCGGGATTCGCGACGCCGCGTCCGCTGCCGATCGGGCTGCCGGCGGGCATCACGCTCGCGGCGCCGGCCTCGCGGATCCGCACCGCGGCGATCGGGTCGTCGCTCGCGTAGCACAGCACGGTGAAGCCGTCGGCGACGAGCTCGCGGCAGGCCTCGAGCGTGCCGACCGGATCGGGCAGGAGCGTCTTCCGGTCGCCGAGGACCTCGAGCTTCACCCAGTCCTTGCCCGGGTTCCCGAGGCCCTCGAGGATCTCGCGGCCGAGCCGCGCGACCCGCACCGCGTCGGCGGCCGAGAAGCAGCCGGCGGTGTTCGGCAGGATCGTGAGCCGGTCGAGGTCGAGGAAGTCGAGCAGCGACCGGCCTTCGGCGTCGACGAGCCGCTCGCGGCGGACCGCGACCGTGACGGTGTCGGCCCCGCTCGCGGCGATCGCGGTCCGCATGGTGTCGTGGTCGCGGTACTTGCCCGTCCCGACCACGAGGCGGCTGCGGAGGCGGAAGCCGCCGACCTCGAGCGAGGGGATCGGGAGCGTCTCGGGCACGGCGGGCAGCGGGTGCGAGGGCATGGGCGTGAGGTTAGCCGCCCCCGACGAGGGTCACGATCTCGACCCGGTCGCCCTCGGCAAGGCGGCGTTCGGCATGCCGCGAGCGGGGGACCAGGGCGAGGTTCACCTCGACCGCGCACGCCCGCGAGCGGGCGGGCTCGAGCCGGGCGACCAGCTCGGCCACCGTGGTGCCGGCGGGACACTCCTCCTCGCGGCCGTTGACGGTGATCCGGATCGGTGGGGCGTTCGGGGCGGACATGGAAGGACGAAATGGTACGGATCGCGGCGGGGCGGCGGGAAGCCGGTATAGAGTCCGCCCATGCCGATCGGCCTCCCGAACCCGATTCGCCTTCTCGCGGCCGCCGCCGTGGTCGCGCTCGCCGGCTGCGCGGACCCCGAGTACGACCTCTCGACCCCCGAGAAGGCCCTCGACTCGGCTGCGAGGATGGTCGAGGACGGCCGGGCCGACCTCCTGCCGAGGCTCATCGACCTCAAGCCGCGCGACATCACCTTCGACGACGGCGTCACCGAGGAGAGCGCGATCGAGGACGTCAAGGGCAAGCTCGGCGAGATGCTCGGCCGCCTCTGGCGGGTCTCGACGAAACTCAACGACCGGTTCGAGGCCGAGGTGCGGAAGGAACTCGAGCTCGCCGCCGAGAAGGCGAAGAAGGCCGCCGAGGGTCGACCGGACATCGGCG
This sequence comes from Phycisphaeraceae bacterium, assembly GCA_040374395.1. Classification (GTDB taxonomy): domain Bacteria; phylum Planctomycetota; class Phycisphaerae; order Phycisphaerales; family SM1A02; genus JBEIUL01. The sequence continues at coordinate 2,826 of JBEIUL010000261.1, read as the reverse complement.
AGATCCTCACCGGCTTCATGGTGGATCCCTTCCGGTTCCTCAAGGACGGCCGCGGCCGGCTCGCCGCCGAAGACCTTTCCGACGGCACCGCGGCACTCCTCTGGGACGAGGAGCCGGTCTTCGGCGGGGCGATCTCGATGGTCGAGACCGACGACGGTTGGAAGTTCACGTTTCCGGCCGAGGTCGCCCAGGGAAGCGACTTCTGGCCGCAGACCCGCCAGGAGTGGGCGGTCGTCGCTGCGATGATGCTCGGGATCGAGAACAGCCTGAAGGATTTCGAGCGCGAGCTCGACGGCAACTCGTTCCGCTCGCTGCGGCAGGCGAGCGAGCGGGTCGGGCGGATCCTCGCCGAGAGCGTCGCGGTCCAGTCGATCATCTACGCGGGCATGAAGCGGCCCCGGACCGCGGAGGGCCCCGGGGCAGCGGAAGCCGAGGCGGGGGAAAGCCGATAGAGGCCGCATGACACGACGGGCGTCGATCGCGCGGGGGGTGCGGAACGGATGGCGGGCGCTCGCCGCCGCGCCGGTCGCGTTCGCCGCGGCGGGCGACATCGCGATCTTCAACGAGTTCCGGGCCCAGCACGAGAGGCTCGAGCGGCCGGTCGGGGTCGCCTACCGGACCGACGGGTCGCTCGCGGTGCTCGAGGCCGATCGGGCGCGGGTGCGGATCCTCGATTCCGCCGGGAACGAGATCGGTCGCCTCGGCGAGGGGCGGCTCACGGCGCCGGCCGCGATCGCCGCCCGGCCCGACGGGACCCTCGTCGTCGCCGACCGCGGGCGCGACGAGGTCGTGGCGTTCGCGGGCGACGGCTCGGTGCGGACGCTCGTCGATGCGGGCGCGACGATCGATCCGATCGCCCTCTCGGTCACGGACGACGGCTCGACCTGGTTGCTCGACGCCGGCCTCGACGGCCGCGGTCGCCTCGGCCCGATCGGTCGCGACGGGGGCTTCGATCCGAAGCCGCTTGAGGGGCCGCGTTCGCCCGCGGGCCTCGCCGTCGTCGACGCGTCGACCGCGATCGTCTCCGACGCCGACCTGCACGCCCTCTGGGCGGTTCCGCTCGCGGGCGGGCCGGCGCGAAGGCTTCTCGGCGAGCGTGGGGCGTTTCCCGGCCTCCTCAACGTGCCTCGCGCGGTCGCGACCTTCGGCGGCAACGTCTACGTCGCCGAGGAGTTCAACCACCGCGTCGGCGTGTACGGGCTCTCGACGGGCCCGTCGTCGCCGACGGCGCTCCGGTACCTCGACCTCTGGGGCATGCACGCGGTGATCCCCCGCGAGGGCGAGGGGAAGTTCCATTACCCGGCGGCGATCGCGTTCTCGCCCGACGGCACCGAACTCGCGATCGCCGAGCCGTTCGAGCGGCGGGTGCAGCGTTTCGGCCGGACGCCCCCGGGCGGGCCGCGGGCCGAGCTGCCGCCGCGCGAGGGGATCCAGAGCCATTTCGGGGCGAGCCTCGCCTCGGACGGCGACCTGCTCGTGCTGCACGAGCCCGAATCGGCGGCGGTGTTCGTCTTCGACCTCCGCGGCGACGTCGGGATCCACGTGACGACCTTCGGGTCGGCGGCCGGCCGCGGGCCCGACTCGTTCGGCCGGATCACGGCGGTCGACGTCGACGCCGACCGGCAGGAGATCGCGATCGCCGACGCGGGCCGCGGGCGGCTCGCGCTCATGCGGCTCGACCGCGACCGCGCGAAGCCGCTCCTCATGGATCCGTTCATGACGCGGCTGTCGCTCTCGTGGGATCTCGCCGCGGGGCTCGGGCCGGGGTCGTGGCTCGCCCGGCTTGCGGCGATCTCGCCGGGAGACCGGCCGGGCGGCATCGCGCCGGCGGCCCTCGCGTCGCGCGACGGCCGGCGGTTCCTCCTCGACGGGCGGCGGGGCGAGATCATCGAGCTCGACGCGACGCTCGCGCCGGTCGCCTCGATCGCGACCGGCCTCGGCGGCGGGACGTCGCTCGCGGCGCTGCCCGACGGCCGCTTCGCGATCGCCCTTCCCGAGGCCGGGCGGGTGGCCGTCGTCGACGCGCTCGGACGCGAGTCGGCCTCGATCGCGGCGGGGCTCGTGCGTCCGACGGGCGTCGCGGCGTTCGAGGGCGATCTCGTCATCGCCTTCGCGGCGACCGACGAGGTGGTCCGCATGTCGCCCGAGGGCGAGATCCGCTGGCGGGTCGGCTCGCGCGGCATCTCCGACGGCGAGTTCTGGATGCCGGGCGGCGTGGCGGCGATGGACCTCGGCGGCGAGGTCGGTCTCGCGGTCGTCGACGTCGGGAACCATCGCGTGCAGCTGCTGCGGCCCGACGGCTCGTGGCGGATGACCTTCGGGCTCGGCCGGGCGTACACGCGGCCGCGCCAGCGGGGGGAGAGCTGATGACCGCGAGAAGAACCGCCGCGACCGCCTTGGCGACGTGGTCGCTGCTCGCGTCCGGATGCGGCCGCGGGGAGAAGCCCGAAGCGCCGACCGCCGCGAAGGACGGCGCCTCCGCCACGGAATCGTCCGACCCGGCTCCGGCTTCGGGGCCACGCACCACCGGCACGATGACCTCGGCCACCGGCTCGTTCACCGCCCGCTGGTCGATGCCCGCCCCGATCCCGGTCGCCGACCCGTTCACGGTCGAGATCGGGCTCTTCGCGGACCCCGCCTGCACCGTGCCCCTCGACGACGGCCAGTGCCGCATCGACGCGGCGATGCCGCACCACGGCCACGGCATGAACGTCGCCCCGCGGATGCGGCGGGAGGGCCCCGGCCGCTGGAAGGCCGCGGGCATGCTGCTCCACATGCCTGGACGTTGGGAGCTCTTCATCGACCTCGATCGCGATGGATTCGTCG
>JBEIUL010000344.1:0-3327 GCA_040374395.1 Phycisphaeraceae bacterium | reverse complement strand
CCAGTTGGTCACCACCTTGGAGCCGCCGGAACCCTCGAAGAGCGTGTTGCCCCGAAGGTTGTACGCGACCGTTCCGCCGCCGGAGCCGCGGTAGATCATGTTGCCCTGGCGGTTGAACAGGACCTGGGATCCGCCGGAGCCTTCGAAGAGCTTCGGTCCCGAGACGTTGGCGACCTGCTTCGACGATCCGGAACCGTCGAAGATCCGGTCGCCGGAGAGGTTCACCAGGACCGTGCTGCCGCCCGATCCACGGAAGAACTTGCCTCCCGAGAGGTTGAAGAGGACCTTGGAGGCGCCGGACCCCTCGAAGAAACTGGTGGTCATGGACGAGTTCGATGCCGGGAGGCCGCACGATGCCTCAGGCGTCCCGACCGGGACACCGGCACCGAGGGCAAGGAGGGCGCAGGCGAGGCCGCAGGATGCGATTCGCATGGGATGGAACGTAGGCTCAATCGGTTTCCGCCACAAGGGCATTCATCCGGAAACCGGATCCGGCCGCCCCGCCGCGCGGAATCCCTCGGCCCGCAGCGTGCACGCGTCGCAACGCCCGCACGCCCTCGCGGTTCCCGCGTCGAGCTGCGGGTCGTAGCAGGTGAACGTGAGCCCGAAATCAACCCCGAGCTCGCCGCCCCGTCGCACGATGTCGGCCTTGCCGAGCCTCAGGAGCGGCGTGTGCACCGTGAAGCGCCGGCCCTCGACGCCCTCGCGGGTGGCGAGGTTCGCGAGCCGCTCGAACGCCGCGACGAACTCGGGCCGGCAATCGGGATAGCCCGAGTAGTCGATCGCGTTCACCCCGATGAAGAGGTCGTGGGCCCCGAGCGTCTCGGCCCACGCGAGGGCGAACGAGAGGAAGATCGTGTTGCGGGCGGGCACGTAGGTGACGGGAATCTCGGCCTCCGCGCCCCCGTGGCCGAGACGGTCCTTGGGCACCGCGATGTCGGCGGTCAGGGCGGAACCGCCGAAGGCCCGGAGGTCGATCCGCAGCGTGACGTGCCGCCGCGCGCCGAGGCTCGCCGCGACGCGGGCCGCGGCCTCGAGCTCGACACGATGCCGCTGGCCGTAATCGAAGCTGAGCGCGAACGCGTCAAAACCCGCGGCGACCGCCTCGGCCAGGGTGACCGCGGAATCCATGCCGCCCGAGACGAGCACCACCGCCCTCGACCGGTCGGCGGACCCGCTCACGCCGGGCTCGGGACGGTCTCGAGGACCCGCTGCATGATGCGACGGGTGGTCTGCGTGTCGCCGGCGTGCATCGCCGAGCGGGCGATGACGCGGTGGGCGCAGACCGGAAGCACGTTCTGCACGATGTCCTCGGGAACGCAGTAGTCGCGGCCCGCGAGGATCGCCGACGCGCGGGCCGCCTGGGCGAGCGCGAGCGATCCGCGCGGGCTGAGCCCGACCTGCAGTTCCTCGTGCTCGCGGGTGGCGGCGGCGATCGCGATGACGTAGTTCGCGAGCGAATCGTCGAGCCGCACGCGGTCGGTCTCCGACTGCAGCGCGAGGACCTCCTCGGCGTCCATCACCGGCTGCAGGTCCTTGAGCGCGGTCCGGGCCGGCTGCAGCGAGAGGATCCGCCGCTCGTCATCGGGCGACGGGTAGCCGAGGTGGATCCGCATCAGGAAGCGATCGAGCTGGTTCTCGGGCAGGAAGTACGTCCCCTCGAACTCGTAGGGGTTCTGCGTCGCGATCACCATGAACGGCTGCGGCAGCGAGAAAACCTGCCCTTCCGCCGAGACCGTCGCGTCGCTCATCGCCTCGAGCATCGCCGACTGGGTCCGCGGGGTCGTCCGGTTCACCTCGTCGGCGAGCACGACGTTCGCGAAGATCGGCCCGCGGCGAAACTCGAACGCCCCCGTCTCGCGGTGGTAGACGGTCACGCCGGTCACGTCGGAGGGCAGCAGGTCGGGCGTGCACTGGATCCGGGCGAACGAGCCCCGCACGCTGCGGGCTATGGCATTCGCGAGGACCGTCTTGCCGACCCCCGGCACGTCCTCGATCAGGGCGTGCCCCCGGGCGAGCAGGCAGAGGATCATCCGGTCGACCGCCTGGGCGTTGCCGAGGTAGACGGCGGTGACGTTCCGGCGGAGTCGTTCGAGTGCCGCGTGCATGGGAAGGCGATTCCCGCACGGGAAACGCGGTCGGAGTATATGGTCCGTTCCCGGGACCATTCCCCGACCGAGCCCCGCGCCGTGACCCTTCCCCGCCTCGACGTCGATCTCGCCTGCCGGTCGTGCGGATACGACCTGCGGGGGGTGGCGGTCGACGGCCGCTGCCCCGAGTGCGGGACACCGGCGCTGGCGAGCGTGCTCGACCGCGCCGACCACGCCGCCGCCCGCCTGCCGCCGCTCGACCGGCCATGGCTCGCGGGCGCGGCGCTCGCAACCTGCGTGGCCTCGCTGTCGACGGGAACGGTGCTTCACTTCGCGATCGACCTCGCGGGACATCCGGGGCGCGACGCGACCCTCCGATCGGTGGCGGCGGGCTGCGCGATCACCTCGCTCGTGAGCGGCCTGGCGATGGCCGGGCGCTTCGGATCGAGGCATCGCCGGGCCCGTCGAGTGTTCGCGATCGCCCTCGCGGGATGGACGGCGGCGGTGCTCGCCGAGCGGCTCCAACCGTCACTGCCCGCGGGACTGGTCATGATCGCGACCTCGATCGCGGTTTGGACGATGCGCCCCCTGCTCGAGGCCCTTGGACAGCGAAGCGTGCGGTTCCGACGCGAGGGTCCCGCGAGGCAGCGGATCGGGACGCTCGCGATCGGGGCGGCGGTCGCGGGCACGAGCGGACTCGCGAACGCCCTCCTCCCCTCCACGATCTCGACGGGCGACTCGCCGTGGATCGACCCCCTCCCGCTGCTCGCCGCCACCGTCGGAGGGCTGGCCTGCGTAGGCCTCCTGTACCTTTCTGCGAACGCGGTACTGATCGCCCGATCGCTGACCGACGTCGTGATCGACCCAGACCGGTTCATCGAGGGGCAACACGACCGCTCGAAGCGCCCGGATTGATCTGCCGAGTTGGCAGCGATCGCTCGGACTCGAACAACCCAGCGGCCACATCGAGTCGAGATGACCGGACGCCTGCTGGCCGCGAAGACCGTGCATCGGACCGAGAGGGCAGAAAACGGCCCGATGCCGCAAACGCATTCCCCGAATGAACTTGCGAGCAACTCCATGGGCCGACATCGGCCGGCCCCTCGCAGCCCTGGCCTACCTGATGGCCCTCCAACGCTCGGAATCGACTTCCGGCTCCCGAACCGAGGGCCGCTCTGTCCATCTCCTTCGGTTCGGCCGGAACTCGGCGGTTTGGCGCGGCGTTTGTAACGAGCGT
>JBEIUL010000353.1:0-3210 GCA_040374395.1 Phycisphaeraceae bacterium | reverse complement strand
CGACGCCGAGCGACTTCAGCCGCAGCAGCGCGTCGGCGAGGTCGACGCGGGCGATCTCGGGATCCTCGAACGCCGGCCGCCGGGCGTGCTCGGCCGCCGACCAGAGCCGCAGGCAGCGGCCCGGCCCGAGGCGACCGGCGCGGCCCGCCCGCTGCTCGGCGGTGGCCCGCGCGATCGGCTCGATCCGCAGCGTATTCAGGCCGCGCTTCGCGTCGTGGCGATGCACCCGGGCGGTGCCCGCGTCGACCACCGCCCGAACGCCCTCGATGGTGATCGAGGTCTCGGCGACGTTCGTCGCCACGATGACCTTCCGCTTCCCGCGCGGGGCCGGCTCGACGGCGCGGTCCTGCTCGGCGGGCGGCAGCGATCCGTGCAGCGGCACCACCATCGTCGTCGGGCCGACGCGGCGGGCGACCTCGCCGACGGTCCGCTCGATCTCGAGCCGCCCCGGCATGAAGACGAGCACGTCGCCGTCGGGCATCTCGCCGAGCAGGCGCATGGTGGCTTCGGCCGCGGCCTCGGGCGCGGTGCGATCGGCGGGGCGGCCGACCTGCTCGACCGCGACCGGGAACAGCCGTCCGCTCGCCTCGAGGGCCGGGCAGCCCAGCCAGCCCGACACGCGGGCCGCGTCGAGCGTGGCGCTCATCACGACCAGCCGAAGATCGGGCCGCACCGTCTCCTGCAGGCGTCGCACCAGCCCGAGGGCGAGATCGCCGTCGAGGCTGCGCTCGTGGAACTCGTCGAGGACCACCGCGCCGACCCCGCGAAGCCCGGGATCCTCCTGGATCTGCCGCAGGAAGACGCCCTCGGTCACGAACCGCACGCGGGTCGCGGGCGACACCACGCTCTCGAAGCGCGTCTGCCAGCCGACGAGCCCACCCGGCTCGGAACCCATCTCGTGGGCCACCCGCCGCGCGACCATCCGCGCCGCGAGCCGCCGCGGCTCGAGGACCACGACGCTTCCCGAGATCGCCGGCGCCGCGGCCAAGTACTGAGGAACCTGCGTGGTCTTTCCGCTTCCGGTCGGCGCGGTCAGCACCAGCCGGTTCCCGCCCGCGAGGGCCGCGACGATCGCGTCGCGGATCGAGGCGATGGGCAGCTCGGCGGGCATGGCGGAAGACTAGCCGACCGCCCACCCGGCGCTCGGCCGGGACTCACCCGGGACTCACCCGGGACTCACCCGGGACTCACCCGGGACTCACCCGGGACTCACCCGGGACTCACTTGGTCATGTGGGTCCGCAGGTCGGTCATGAACCGCGTGATCTGGCCCTGCTGCCGCGGACTCGCCGCGGTCTCGACGTCGCTCGACCAGAAGTCGAGGAAGCGGTTCGCGCTGCCCTCGGTGAGCGAGCCGAGCCGGCTCGGGTTCCGCTCGCGGGTCGCGTCGCGCTTCGCCTGGCCCTTCATCTCGTCGAGCCGCTCCTGGTCACTCTTGTCGCCCACCGAGCCGGTCGCCATGCGCTCGGCGGTCTTGGTCCACTCGAGCAGCCAATTGTCGAGGAACTTCGCCTGCTCGGACTTCGGCAGGTTCACGTAATCGGCGGCCCCCTCGGCCAGGATGTCGCGGGCGAGCTCGCGGGCGTTCTGCCGCAGCTGCTCGCGGGTCGGGCCGGTCAGGCCCGCGAAGAAGCCGGCCATCACCACCGACTCGTCCTGCGAGATGCCGCGGAAGCGGTCGGCGAGATCGATCATGAACGCGATGCGATCCTTGAGCGGCAGCTTGCTGAAGTCATCGAGCGACAGGTAGCCGAGCACGTCGTCGAACGGCGAGTCGAAGATCGACGGCGGCGGCCGGAAGCGGACGTCGACCCACCAGTACACCCCGCCGCCGAGGAGGGCGAGCAGGGCGAGCCCGCCCAGCCCCTGCCCGAGGCGCCTGCGGTGCTCGACGATCCACTCGTCGAGGCGGTCACGGATCTCGGCGTATTCGAAGGCCATCAGTCCACCGCCTCCTGGTCGGATGTCTGGAGCACCCGCACGCCGCCGTCGAGGTACAGGGCGTTCCGCGGGTTGCGGTCGCCGTAGGCGTGCCGGTCCTGGCTGTCGCTCACGATCGCGAAGCCCTCGGGCGACCTCTCGTAAAAGATCGAGACGAGCTTCGACTCGGTCTCGTTCCGCATGCGGTTCCGCATCCGGTCGTTCATCGCCGGGTTCATCATGTAGGGCACCATCGCCTGCTGCGTCGCGATCTGGATCTGCGGCGTGAAGCGGATGAGGCCCGGCAGGTAGATGTAGCTGGTGCCGGTCGAGAGCGACTCGTCCTCGTCGAAGTCGGCCGGGCACTTCCAGATCGGCGAGTCCTTCTCGAGCGTGCCGTCGAGCAGGTTGGGCAGGCCGCCCTGCGGACCCTCGGCGGTCGCGACGGGGATGAACTCGCACATCGGCAGCAGGTCCTTGTTCCGCTGCCGGTAGGTCTCGATCGCGGTGCCGATCTGCCGCAGGTTGCTCATGCAGCCGGCCGACCGGGCCTCGGCCTGGATGCCCTTCAGCGTCGGGACCATCACGCCCATCAGGACGACGATGACGCCCATCGTGACGAGCAGCTCGACGAGGGTGAAGGCTCGGCCGGGATGGGCGGTGGCGGCGGGCATGGGGACGGGGCGGGGGCTTCCTTTATAGAGGACCTGGGCGGCCGGGTTCCATCGGCTCGGGAAGGGTCCGGGCGTTTCCCGGGACCGGAAACCGCTTTCGGGACCCGCCGGGGACCGGTTTCGGCCCCCGCCAGGCTCAATCGTCGGCCGCGAACATCCCCTCGACGAAACGGTCGGGATCGAACGGCTCGACGTCGTCGGGGGTCTCGCCCACGCCGACGAGCTTGACCGGCACGTCGACCGCGTCGCGGATCGCGACCACGATTCCGCCCTTCGCGGTGCCGTCGAGCTTCGCGAGGAAGATCCCGGTGACGTTCGCGGCCTCCTTGAAGATGCGGGCCTGTTCGAGGGCGACCTGCCCGCTGGTGGCGTCGAGCACGAGCAGCGTCTCGTGCGGCGCGCCCGGGATCCGCTTCGCGACCACGTTGCGGATCTTGGTGAGCTGCCGCATCAGGTGCTCCTGCGTGTGGAGCCGCCCCGCGGTGTCGATGAGCAGCACGTCGACGCCGCGGGCGAGCGCCGCCTCGGTGGCGTCGAAGGCGACCGCGGCCGGATCGGCGTTCGCGGCGCCCTTCACGACCTCGACGCCGAGCCGCTCGGCCCAGATCGAGAGCTGG
>JBEIUL010000292.1:0-3934 GCA_040374395.1 Phycisphaeraceae bacterium | reverse complement strand
CTGTAACGCTAGATGGCGCAGATGTTCTTGATATGACAGTTGATGAGCGCGCAAAGGCTGGTTTGTTCTTAGCGATGCAATATCCAGTTGAAGTTCCAGGAGTTTCCAGGATCGACGCGAGGTGATCGAGGTCGAGCCGGCCTTCCGGCGTCATCCGCACCCGCACCGCGCCGCCGCGGCGGCGGAACGGCAGGTCGTTCGAGTGGTGCTCGAGCTCGGTGACCACGACGGTGCCGGGCAGGTGCGCGACGCAGTGGGCGACCAGGTCGAGGCCGGTGGTGGTGTTCCCGGTGAATACCACGCAGTGGTCGTCGGGGTTCGGGCCGAGGCGGCCGCCGACGAACTCGCCGCAGGTGCGGAACGCCTCCTCGAAGCGGTTCGTCGCCTCGCGGGCGAGGGCGTACGAGGCGCGGTGCACGTTCGCGTACTCGCGCTCGAGGAAGGTCGAGTACTCGGCGACCACCGAGCTCGGCGGATGCGTCGACGCGGCGTGGTCGAGGTAGACGAAGAACCGCTCGAGGCCGTCGATCGTGCGGATCATGCGGGCCGCGATCGGGAAGTCGCGGCGGATCGAGGCCCAGTCGCGATGGTCGACGCCGTCGGCCGGTCCACTGGCCGCGACGGTCACCGCTCCGAGCTGCGTGCTGCGGCCCGAGGCGATCCAGCGGTCGATGCCGCCGGCGAGGCTGCGGACCCCCCGGTAGCCCATCCGCCCGAGGGTGTCGGCGGCGAGGGCGCTCCGCTTGCCGCTCTGGCAGTAGACGACGATTTCGGCGTCGGGCTCGGGCACGGCGTCGGCGATGAACTTCTCCATCAGGCCGCGGGGCAGGCTGCCGGCGCCGGGGATGCTCGCCATGGCGAACTCCTCGGGCTCGCGGACGTCGAGCACCGTCAAGCCACCCCGGGCGGTACGGTCCTCGAGCTCTTCGGGCGTGATCTCGCGGATGCGGGTCTTCGCGTCGGCGCAGAGCTCGTCGTAGGAACGGAGTCCGGCGGCGTTCGCGGAGGCAGGAGTCACGGCCGGCGATTGTAGCGGTGGCCCCGGCCGATCCGATCTCTGCATTCCCGGCATTTCCCGGTCCGGGAAGCCTTTCCCCCCAGACTCCCATGAGACGCAGCGGTCCCCTTCTCGAGTTCCTCAAGTGGTCGGGCACCGTCGCGGGCGTCAGCGGGACGGCCCTCGCCGCCCTCGACTACTGGCCGCTCGCCCCGCTGGTGCTGATCGCCAACTGCGCGATCTGGCTGGCGGTCGGGAGGATGTGGCGCGAGCCGACGGTGGTGATCACCAACGTCGTCGCGGGCGGGATCGCCCTGGTCGCCCTGATCTTCGAGGCCGCCCGCCGCAGCTTCTGAGTTCCGCTTTCCTCAGCGGCGACGGCGGACGCCGATCCGCGAGGGAATCGTGATGGTCTTCGGCTCGGCCGCGGGCTTGCCCGCCGCCGCCCCGGCCGGGATCGCGGTGCCCGGCTTCGATTCGGCGAGCTTTCGCTTCAGCGACGTGACCTTCTCGCGGGCCTTGCGGACCACGTCGGGGTTGCCGGTCTGCAGCAGCGCCGCCGCCGCCGCGTTCGACTCGTTCAGGTCGCGGATCGCGAGCCGGCCGCCCTCGAGGTCGATCACCACGTCGGCGACGCCGAGCTCGCACGCGAGCTGCAGGGCGCAGCGGTATTCGGCGTCTTCCATCCCCTTGCCCGCCTTGGTGAAGCCGGCGAGGGCCCGGCAGGCGGTGAACATGAGGTCCTCGTCGACGAGGCGGTTCGCCTGCACCAATTGCAGGAATTTCTTGAGGTCCTCGACCGGCTGCGGCATCGCGGGCACCGGCTGCCCGTTCACGTTGATGGTGCGCATCGCGAAGTTCGCGATCGCGGCGACCAGGGCCCGGCCGCTCTCGAGCGCCGCCATGCCGTAGGAGCGGGCGTCGCCGCGCGAGACGTCGGTCGGCTGGCTCTCGAGGATGGCGACCTTGCCGCCCTCGATCGAGATGCGGGTCACGCCGAGGTCGGCGAGGGCGACGAGGGCGGTGCGCGGCGCGACCGCGTCGAGGTCGAGGCCCGCCGCGAGGGCGTCGGAAAGCACCCCCGCCACCGTCCGCTCGAGCGGCTCGCCGTGCACGACCAGCGGGAGGAGCGTCTTCGCGAGCGTGACGAAGTCCTCGCGCTTCGGGACCTGGGGATGGAGCGTCTCGCCGTTGACGATGATCGAGGACATGGTGCGGCTCCCGGGGGCTTGCGGGGGAATCGGGCATGCTAGCATTCGCCCGCGATGACCGGCCCGTCCCGAACGTCGAGCCCCGCCCCGCTGGTGGGGGTGATCATGGGCTCCCGGAGCGACTGGGAGACGATGCGCCACGCCTCCGAGATGCTCGAGGCGCTCGGCGTGCCGCACGAGACCCGGGTGGTGAGCGCCCACCGGACGCCCGACCTCCTCTTCGAATACGCGTCGACGGCCCGGGCCCGCGGCCTGCGGGCGATCATCGCGGGCGCCGGCGGCGCGGCCCACCTGCCGGGCATGGTCGCGTCGAAGACGCTCGTGCCCGTGCTCGGCGTGCCCGTCGAGAGCAAGGCGCTGCAGGGCGTCGACAGCCTGCTCTCGATCGTGCAGATGCCGGGCGGCGTTCCGGTCGCCACCTTCGCGATCGGGAAGGCCGGGGCGACGAACGCCGCGATCTTCGCGGCCAGCCTGCTCGCGGTGACGCATCCCGAGATCGCGAAGGCCCTCGAGGCCGATCGCGCCCACCGCACCGCCGACGTGCTCGCACATCCCGACCCGTCGAAGTGCCCGGAGGCTTCGCGGGGGCCGGAGGACTCGCGGTGAGGATCGCGGTGGTCGGCGGCGGCCAGCTCGGCCGCATGCTCGGGCTCGCGGGAATCCCGCTGGGCATGTCGTTCCGATTCCTCGATCCCGATCCGGCGTGTCCGGCGTCGGCGGTCGGCGAGGTGGTGGCCGGCCGGTTCGACGACCGCGACGCCCTCGGGCGGCTCGTCGCCGGCTGCGACGTCGCGACCTACGAGTTCGAGAACGTTCCGGCGAGCGTCGCCGAGTTCCTCGCCGGCGAGCTGCCCACGCGGCCCGGGCCGCGCTCGCTCGCGATCGCCCAGGATCGCGTGCTCGAGAAGCGCTTCTTCGCCGAATGCGGCGTGCCGGTGCAGGAGTTCGCGGCGATCGACGGCCCCGCCGACCTCGACGCGGCGGCGGGGCGCGTGGGCTTCCCCGCGATGCTCAAGACGCGGCGGATGGGCTACGACGGCAAGGGCCAGCGGCGGGTCGCGGGACTCGCCGAGGCGAAGGCGGCGTTCACGGCGCTCGGCGGCGTGCCGTGCATCCTCGAGGCGTTCGTGCCGTTCACCCGAGAGGCGTCGGCGATCGTGGTGCGGTCGGATCGCGAGGCCGTGGCCTACGGACCGGTCGAGAACGAGCACGTCGGCGGGATCCTGCGGCAGTCGCGGACCCGCGCGGGGGGACTGCCCGAGGCGACGCTGCGGCACGCCCACGCGGTCGCCGAGCGGCTCGGCCATGTCGGCACGCTCGCGGTCGAGTTCTTCGTGCTCGCCGACGGCGGCGTGGTGGCGAACGAGATGGCGCCCCGCGTGCACAACTCGGGCCACTGGACGATCGAGGGCGCGACCGCGAGCCAGTTCGAGAACCACCTGCGGGCGATCGCGGGGCTGCCGCTCGGCGAGACCTCGCCGCGCGGCTCGGCCGGAATGGTGAACATCATCGGGGCCGAGCCCGACGCGGCCGACGTGCTTCGCCTCGATGGCGTGCACCTGCACCGCTACGGCAAGGCGCCGCGGCCGGGCCGCACGCTCGGCCACGCCACGATCGGCGCCGCGGCCGCCGCCGAGCTCGCCGGGCGGCTGGCGCAACTGCTGCGGCTCGTCGCCGCCGCCCGGCCCGAGGCCGCGGCGCTGCCGGGCTGATCCGGTGAAACCAT
>JBEIUL010000069.1:0-8679 GCA_040374395.1 Phycisphaeraceae bacterium | reverse complement strand
GGAAGTAGCCCATCGCGCCCATCGACCAGTGGATGTCCTGCAGGCACCCCTGCCGGTCGTCCGGCACCGCGAGGTCGAGGAATTCCTTGTACAGGCGGTTCCAGGTCGCGGGGATGTCGCGGGCCTCGAGGTCGCCGCGGATCACCGCCCGCTCGATCTCGAACCGCACCATGATGTGCAGGTTGTACGTCGCCTCGTCGGCGTCGACGCGGATGAACCCGGGCTCGACCTCGTTCGCCGCGGCGTAGAGCGAATCGACCGTGAACGACTCGACCTCGGGTCCGCAGTGGTCGGGAAGCTCGCCCCGCAGCCAGGTCCAGAACGGCCGCGACCGCCCGACCTGGTTCTCCCAGAGGCGGCTCTGGCTCTCGTGGATCCCGAGGCTCACCGACTCGCCCAGCGGCGTGCCGAAATGCCCGTAGGGAAGCCCCTGCTCGTAGATCCCGTGCCCGGTCTCGTGCATGACCGAGCCGAGCCCGTCGTTCACGCACCGCTCGCGGTAGCGGCTGGTCATCCGCACGTCCTGGCTGCACGCCCCGCCGCAGAACGGGTGCGTCGAGCGGTCGAGCCGCCCGCGGTTGAAGTCGAAGCCGAACCGCCGCGCGACCGTGCGGCCGAGGCGCTCCTGGGCCTCGATCGGCACGGGAAAGTCGTTGAACGCCCCATCGGGCTTGCGCGGCGCCGCGAGCAGCTCGCCCACGAGCTTGGCGAGGCGGGACCGCAGCGGTCCGAACACCGAGGCGACGTGCGCCGCCGTGCAACCGGGCTCGTAGCTGTCGGCGAGGGCGTCCCACGCCTCGCCCTTCGCGCGATCCCATCCGTAGCATTCGGCCTTGGCCCGCAGCAGCGCGACGAGCTTCTCGAGGTGCGGCCGGAAACGGGCGAAGTCGTTCCCCTTGCGGGCCTCGGCCCACTCATGCTGGCCGAGGCTGGTCGCGGTCGCGAACTCGGCGACCAGCGAGGCCGGAAGCTTCGTCTCGCGGTCATAGTCATGTCGGATGTGCCGGACGTTCGCGGCCCGGTCGGGATCGGCCATCGTCGTGGCGTCGGACTCGCACGCGGCGAGCCAATCACCGATCTCGGGCGATGTCGACATGCCGTGGGCGAGGCTCGCGAGCTGCGTGAGCTGGCGAGCCCGGTGCTCGAGCCCCCCCGCCGGCATGTATGTCTCCTGGTCCCAGCCGAGGAGACCGGCGGTGCTGCCGAGGAGTTGGGCCTCCTTCCAGCGGGCGATCAGGCGGTCGTACGGCGTGTTCGGAGCGGGGGTGCCGGTCATGAGGGCTGACATGCTACGGCGGAAAAGAGACGGGACCCGCCGGTGAGGGCGGGTCCCGATGCGGGCCTTCGATTCCTTCGGCTTCCTCAGGGCTTGCCGGAGGCCGGGGCGACCGGGGTCACCTGCGGCGGCGCCTTGGCCGTCGAGGCCGGCACGATGGGCTCGAGGTAGGCGACGACCTTGTCCTTCTCGCTGTCGACGCGGTTCCGGGCGTGGTCGAGGGCGTTCCAGCCCTTGACGTCGGTCGCGGCCAGGTCGGCCTTCGCCGCCTTGAGCATCTCGACCTTGTCGAGCGAGCCGAAGCCCGCGGCGAGCATGAAGGGGGTCATGCCGACCCGGTTCTTGCCGTTCACGTCGGCCCCGGCCTTGATCAGGAGCGACACCGTCTCGGGCTTGCCGGTGCGGGCCGCCCGCATGAGGGCGGTGTCGCCGGTGATGGTGTCGGCGACGTTGACCTTCGCGCCCGCCTTCAGCAGCGCGTCGACGGTGCCGGGGCTACCGATGCCCGAGGCCCAGAGGAGCGGCGTGAGGCCGTTCACGTCGACGACGTTGACGTCGGCGCCCTTCGAGATCAGGAACGCCACGATGTCCGGGGTTCCGAGGCCCGACGCCCAGAGCAGCGGGCTGCCGCCGATCATGTCGCGGCTGTTGACGTTCGCGCCGCGTTCGACGAGCAGCTTCACCATCTCGACGTCCTTGCCCTCGCAGGCGACCGAGAGCGGGGTCTTGCCGACCCGGTCGGTGGCCTCGAGATTGGCCTTGCCGTCGATCAGCATCGTCGCGAGGTTCTTCCGGCCGTCCTTGACCGCCCAGTGGAGGGCGGTGCGTCCGCCGCCGACCGCGTCGGAGGCGTTCACGTCTGCGCCGCCGGCGATCTGCAGCTTGAGCGCGTTCTCGTCGTTGGCGCGGACCGCCGCGATGAGCGGGTTCGCCGGCTGCGGCTTCGCGACCGGCGGCGGGACCGGGGGCTGGCCCGAGGCGTCCTTGATCGACCGCTTCACCATGACGGTGAGCGACGGGGCCTTCGGGTGGTCGGTGGTGATCGCGAGCTTGGGGCTGCGGCCGCTGTCCTTCCAGGTGATCCAGTCGATCTTGAGCTCATGCTCGAGCTTCGCGTCCGAGCCGAGGTCCTTCACGATGGGCGGGTTGACGCTGAGGATCTTGAAGGCGGTGCCGTCCACGGCATTGAGCTTGATGACGCCCATCTTCGTGGCCTCGTCCTCGGTCGCGTCCGGCGCGGGGGCCTCGATGAGGTCGGGCATGACCTTCACGTACTCGGCGACCGTGCCCTTCAGGACCAGTACCGCCGGGGCGTAGCCGTCGAGCTGGAAGGTGACCTGCTTGCGGAGGTCGATGCCCTGCTTCGAGCCGGGCCGGAGGGTGATCTCAGCCTCGCCGCACTGGCCGGGCTGGATGGGGTCCTTGGGCCACGACGGGGTCGTGCAGCCGCAGCCGGGGATCGCCTTGGTGACGGTGATCGGGGTCGGGCCGTCGTTGCAGATCTTGACGATCTTGGTCATCGCGACGTCGGCGGTCATGTCGCCGAAGTCGAGTTCGGCCGGGTCGAACCGGAGCTGGCTCTTCGACGCCGCCTGGGCGGTCGGCGAGCCGGGACGGGACGCCGAGATGTCCGGCGTCTGGGCAGGCGGTTGTGCGTTCGGGTTGACGACCTCGTTCGTGGGTGCCGACTGCGTCGGCGAGAGATCGTTCCGGCGCGAGTTCCGGGTGCTGAGGTTGGGGTTCCCGGTCTGGGCAGGGCTCTTCCCGGTTGGCGCCGCGGTCGGGCCGACCGCGGGGGGCGGCGACGTGGGCTTCGTCGGGGATTCCTGGCCGAGGGCCGGGGCGGCCAAACTGGCGAGGGCAACGGTGGCGGCAAGGGTCCGGAGAGAGCCGGGTCGGAAAGAGTTCATCATCGGGAGCATCCTTGGAGAGCGAGTCGCGAGCAGTCGGAGAGGCTGTATCGGTCCGTGGAGGGGTGTCCGTTTCGTCCGAAACGGTCTTCCGGTTCGGCAATCCGGGAAAGGGTGGCGGCGGACACGACCTTCCGGGAGCCATTCCACGACGTCGGGAGAAAGTCGCGGCTCAGGTATCGGATTCCGACCGGTCGGCCCGGCCCTCCGAATCGGAACGGTCGATTCTACCAAGGCTTCCACCCTCCCCGCCCTGCCGGGTTACAGTGATCTTCCCATGACCGACTCGACGAATCCGACCCACGATCCCGGCCCGAACGGGGGCGACGAGACCCTTCCGGAGCACCTCCTGAAGCCCCAGGTCCGGCCCCTCCAGCCCGTACCGGTCCAGGCCCAGAGCCAGAAGGATGGCTCGACCGCGGTCCTCGTGGGCCTGCGGGATCCCTCGATGCTCACCCCCCAGATGCTGGTGGTGCCGCCCCCGGCCCTCCAACTCGTGCAGCAGCTCCGGGGCGACCGGACCGTGCATGAGATCGCCGAGCAGTTCAAGGCTCCGGTGGCGGTCGTGATCGAGCTCGTTCGGAAGCTCGACGAGCATGGCCTGCTCTGGGGTCCGACCTTCGAACGGCTCGAGGGCGAGTTGAAGGCGAAGCTCCACACCGCCGGCCACTTCCCGATCGGGGCCTCGCTGATGGCGGGCAAGGATCGCGACGAGGCGATCAAGGCGATCTCGGAGTGGCTCGAGGCCGCCGAGGATCCCGAGCTCGACGAGCCGGCGGTCGGCATCGTGGCGCCGCACCTCGATTATGCCCGCGGCTGGCCGGTCTACGCGGCGAGCTACCGGTGCTTCGATCGCGCGCCGCGTCCCGATCGGGTCATCGTGCTCGGCACGAACCACTTCGGGATCGGCGACGGCGTGGTCGCCACCGATCTCGGCTTCGCGACGCCGATCGGCACGGTTCGCGCCGATGCCGGCGTCAACCAGCGGCTCCGCCGCAGCCTCGGAGACAGCCTCTTCATCGACCAGCTCGATCACCTGCCCGAGCACTCGATCCAGCTCCATCTCCCGTGGATCCAGCGGGTCTTCGGCGACGTTCCGGTGGTCGCGGCGCTCGTTCCCGATCCGCTCGCCCCGATGATCGCCGACGATGGCGGCCGGGTGCGTCGTGAGGATTTCACCGCGGCGTTGCGTGAGGCGATCTTCGCCGAGGGTGGGCGGACCTACGTCGTCGCGTCGAGCGACCTGAGCCACGTCGGACGCGCGTTCGGCGAGCCGGTGGCGGTCGATGACCGCCGGAAGGTCGACGTCGAGCGTCAGGATCGCGAGACGATGGGCAAGTACCTCGGCGGCGACGTCGGCGAGTTCCTCGAGCACGTGCGTTGGACGAAGAACCCCACCCGCTGGTGCAGCATCGGAAACATGACCGCGGCGCTCGAGCTGGTGCGTCCGGCCCGGGTCGAGCTCGTCGACTACCGGCAGGCGTGCGATCCCCAGGGCAACGCGATGGTCACCAGCTGCTCGATGGCGCTGCTCGGCGGCCGCTGATCGCGAGCCGGCATGCGAGCCGTCGTCCAGCGGGTCCGTTCGGCCGGGGTGACCGTCGAGGGTGTCACCGTCGGCGAGATCGCCCGAGGTTTCTGCGTGCTGCTCGGGGTCGAGACGGGTGACACGCCCGAGCGGGCGAGGGCGATCGCGGCGCGGATCGCCAAGCTCCGGATCTTCGACGACGCATCGGGGAAGATGAACCTCGCCCTCGGCGAGGTCGGCGGCGAGATCCTGCTCGTCTCGCAGTTCACGCTGCTCGGCGACTGCTCGGGCGGAAACCGGCCGAGTTTCGTCCGCGCCGCCCGGCCGGAGGAGGCCGAGCCGCTCTACGGGCTCGTCCGGAGCGAGCTCGAGCGGCACGGACTGCGAGTCGCCACGGGTCGCTTCCGCACCGCGATGGTCGTGCGGATCGAGAACGACGGTCCGGTGACGATCCTGCTCGAGACCTGAAACGCACAAGAGCCCGCCACGGCGCAAGGCCGCGACAGGCTCCTCGTGGGGTCGTGCAAGGCGGACCACCCGGCGGACCGCGTTGCAACGTACGCACGCGACCGGTCCCGGTTGCGTCGGCGTGCACGTTTCAGTCGCGATTTCCGGCGAGCCGTCGCACCACGTGCTGCAGGTCGTTCCAGACCGCCCGGCGCGTCTCGGGCGTGTAGTTCCGCAGGAGGTATGCCGGGTGGAAGGTCGGCATGACCGGAATCACGAGCGTCTCGCCGGGCACGTGCGTCGGGATCGCGAGCTCGCCCCAACTGCCGCGGAGCCGCGTGATGCCCTGATCGGTGCGGAGCAGGAGCTTCGTCGCCGGGCCGCCGAGGGTGACGATCACCTCGGGGCGGATGATGCGAATCTGCTCCTCGAGATACGGGCCGCATGCGGCGACCTCGTGATCGAGCGGAGTCCGGTTGTCGGGCGGGCGACTCTTCAGGACGTTCGCGATGTAGACATCCTCGCGGGCGAGGCCCATCGCCCGGATCATCTCGTCGAGCTTCTCGCCGGCGCGGCCGACGAACGGTCGACCGACGCGGTCTTCGGTCTCGCCCGGTGCCTCGCCCACGAACATGAGCCGTGCCGAGGGGTTTCCCTCGCCGAAGACGGTCTGGGTGTGGGACGTCGCGGCCGTGCAGTGCGGGCAGTCGGCGTCGTGCCGTTGCCGGAGACGATCGAGCGAGTCGGCCCGCGAGCCGCCGGGAGACGGCGGCTCGATCGGCGCGGGGATCCGCGGCGCGGCCACCGCCGGTGTCGCGGTCGCGGCCGAGACGATCCCTGCCGGTGATGACGATGTCGCCGGCGTCACGAACGTGACCGGCACCGACGGCGAAGCATCGAGGCCGAGAAGGAAGTCCGTCTCCGCGAGCAACGCTGCGGTTCGGGTGTCCGGCGTCATCGCCATGGGGCGGCCTCCGGGAAGCGGCCGGATCTCGACGCTCAGTCGCCGAGATCGTCGTCGGGCATCACGACCGGCCTCGCCTTCGGCCGCTTCGCGAGTTCCTTCGGGTTGACGATCTGGAACATCGACTGGGTCCGCAGCACCAGTCCGCAGTCGCTGCGGAGGTGGTAGCCCTGCAGGTGCAGCTCGGTCCGGGTGGCCTGCATGTCGAAGACCGAGAGGTTCGGCTTGCCGCTGTCGTCGGTCCACATCGACACGAGCGAGTCGGAGTCGCGTGCGTGCTGGAGCATCTCGCGGTAGGTCCCGAGATACAGGTGCTCGGAGAGCGTCTCGGTCTGGATCGTGGTCATGTAGAGCAGCGAGTCGCCGAACTGCTCCTCGTGATCACGCTCGCCCGCGCACGGCAGGCTTGCGACGACGCCGCGGGTCGGGATCGAGTCGGGGTTCTCGACCACGACCTCGACCACGCACTGGCCCTGGTGCTGCATCCGCGCGCTGTGGCCGCCGCGGTAGATCCACGCCTCCGCCTCGTAGTCATCCTGTCGGATCCGCTGGCGTCCCTCGATCCCGAAGAACTCGGGATGGAGCGCCTTGCGGTACACGAGCATGTGGTAGGTCTGGAGGGAAGTCGCTTTCGGGGGAACGCTCATCGAGTCCTCGGGCCGCCCTGCATGCGGCCGATCCTTCGCGGCTCCGGCCCCTTCCGTGGGACGCGGTCGCGATCGGATGCAGACCGACATTCTCCGGGTCCGGACCGAAAAGGCAATGCTTTGCGGGTGCAATTCCCGAATCCCGTTCCGATCTTTGGGCGCACGGCCACCCCCCGAGGGGAGCGGCCGCGGTTGCCGTGGACGTAAGCCGAATTCAGTCGAACCCTTCCGGATTCGTGCGACCATTTCTCTGGGGCCCCCGTTTCCGGACGCCTCGAGCACGCTACCTGTCCCGTTCCCCGCGGACCGCGGGTGCCCCGCCGGCGAGCCGGAAAGGCCGGGACGTCTTGCGCTTGCACGCGGTGGGGTTTGCCGTGCCCCGGCCGTCACCGGCCGGGCGGTGCGCTCTTACCGCACCGTTTCACCCTTGCCTCGCCGGTTTCCCGGCGGTCGGCGGTCTGTTCTCTGTGGCACTGTCCCTAGCCCGCAACCGGGCCGGTGGGCGTTACCCACCACCGTGTCCTGCCGTGTTCGGACTTTCCTCGCCCCGGAACGGTTCCGGGACGCGGTCGCATGTCCACGGGGAAGATCATAGCCCCGCGTTCCCGCAGGGGTTGAGCGGCGGGCGGAAAGCCCGTATATTCCCCGATTCGCCCGAACGAGGAGCCAGACGTGTACGCGATCATCGAAGACAGCGGAACCCAGATCAAGGTGCAGGCCGGGGACGTCGTCGATCTCGACCTGAGGGACCTCCCCGAAGGCGGGAAGACGCTGACCCTCGACAAGGTGCTCGCCATCGGCGACGGCTCGTCGGCGGCCCGGATCGGCCTGCCCTACCTGAAGGGCGCGTCGGTCACCGCCACGGTGATCGGAGACGCGACCGGCCCGAAGATCCGCGGCGTGAAGTACAAGCGCCGCAAAGGTTCGGTGAAGTCCTACGGCCACCGCCAGGACTACATCCGGGTCAAGATCGACGCGATCACGGGCTGAGTCGGCTCCCAGTTCAGGCCCCGTTTCAGGCCCGAACCGGCTTGGGCATTCCCTTGCCCATTTGCTCAAGCGCCGACTCGAGCGTCTCCATCCTCTTGCAGAACGCGAACCGGACGAGATCCTTCCCGCGGGCGCGATCGCTGTAGAACGACCCCGGCGGAATCGCGGCGACGCCGACCTCCGAACAGAGGCGACGGCAGAACGCGAGGTCGTCGCCCCACCCGAACGGGGTGTGGTCGGCGAGGACGAAGTACGAGCCCTGCGGTACGTAGGGTCGGAACCCGATCCCGCGAAGGCCATCGAGCAGCAGGTCGCGACGACGACGATATCCCGCGAGAAAATCGACGAAGTAGGAATCGGGCGCCTGAAGGGCCGCGATCGCGGCCCGCTGGAGCGGGGCGGCAGCGCAGAAGGTCAGGAACTGGTGCGAGGCCCGGATGCCCGCGGTGAGATTCGGCGGGGCGATCGCCCAGCCGATCTTCCAGCCGGTGAGCGAGAAGGTCTTGCCGAGGCTGCCCAGCGTCACCGTGCGTTCCCGCATGCCGGGCAGCGTCGCGAGGCTCACGTGGCGTCCCTCGTAGACGAGCCGGTCGTAGACCTCGTCGCTGATCGCGATCAGGTCGTGCTCGCGGCAGAGGCTCGCGACCGCCTCGAGCTCGGTCCGGTCGAGCACACGCCCCGTCGGGTTGTGCGGGGTGTTCACGATCAGCAACTTCGTCTTCGGCGTGATGAGCGCCTTCAGCTCCTCCGGGTCGACGCGGAACTCGTTCTCTTCGCGGAGCGGGTAGGGCACCGGTGTGGCGCCGAAGAACTTGGTGAGCGACTCATACATCGGGAAGCCGGGGTCCGGGTAGACGACCTCGTCGCCGGGTCCGCAGAGCGTGCCGATCGCGAGGAACATGATCGGCTTGGCGCCG
>JBEIUL010000535.1:0-1827 GCA_040374395.1 Phycisphaeraceae bacterium | reverse complement strand
CGGCCCGATCTGGTCGAGGCTCGAGCCGAACGCGACGAGACCGTAGCGGCTCACGCGGCCGTAGCTCGGCTTGAACCCGACCGTGCCGCACAGCGCCGCGGGCTGGCGGATCGAGCCTCCGGTGTCGGAACCGAGCGCGATGTCGCAGAGTCCCGCGGACATCGCGGCGGCGCTTCCGCCCGAGCTTCCGCCGGGCACCCGCGAGGTGTCCCACGGGTTGCGGACGGCGCCGAACGCGCACCGCTCGCTCGAGCTGCCCATCGCGAACTCGTCCATGTTCGCCTTCGCGATCACGATCGCCCCGGCCGCCCGCAGGCGTTCGATCACCGTCGCGTCGAACGGCGAGCGGTAGTCGGCCAGCATCCGCGACGAGCAGGTCGTCTTGCCCGCACGGGTCACGATGTTGTCCTTCACCGCGACGGTCAGGCCCGCGAGCGGGCGCGGCGTGCGGCCGCGGCCGGCGTCGACCTGACGCGCGGCGGCGCGGGCCTCCTCGGCCAGCACCTCGCGGTAGCAGTTGAGGGCCGGAGCGTGGCGGGCGATCCGGGCGAGTGTCGCCTCGACGTGATCGACGGCACTCGCGCTGCCCGCGTCGATAGCGGCGGCGAGAGCGACGGCCGGCGAGGAGGCTCCGGTGGAAGTCGCGGTCATGGCGTTGAAGCTTCAGGCCCCGCCGCCGTCGCCGAGGACCTTCGGGACGGCGAGGAAGCGGCCCTCGCGGGCGGGGGCGTTCTTGAGGAGCTCGTCAACCGGCATCGAGGCGATGGGCTCGTCGGCCCCGAGGCGGTTCACGAGGGGCAGGGGATGGGCCATCGGCTCGACGCCGTTCACGTCGATCGCGGACAGCTTGGCCACGTGGCCGAGAATCGCGGTCAGTTCGCCCCCGAGACGCTCGGCCTCGGCGTTGGGCACCCGGATCCGGGCGAGCTTCGCGACGTGGCGGACCGCGTCGGTCGAGATTTGGGCGTGGCTGGCTCCGGAACCGCTCATGGGGCGAAAGGGTAGCGGTTCCCTTCGCGGCGGCACCTACCATGCACGTTTCCGTCCCGAGCCTTTCCCCGACCGTCCTCGTCCCGACCCGAATCGAGCCCTCATGAGTTCGCCTTCCACCCCGTCCGACGTCGCCTCCCGTGCCGGGAACCCCCGGGGTCCGCGCCGCGGATTCGGTACGGCGGTCGCCCGGACCGCGATCTCGCTCGGGTTCCTGCTCGCGGGTGTCGCGGTCTTCGCGTTCCTCGTCCGCACCCGGCCGGTGCCCGAGTCGGCGGGTGCCGGTGAAGGGGCGCGGCGGGTGGTGACGGTGACGGCCTTCGAGTCGCCGGTCGGCCGGCAGTGGCTCGGCTACGGCACGGTGCGGGCGGTCGACACCGCCGACGTGCCGGCCCGGGTCGCGGCGACCGTCGCGAGCCTCGGCGAGGCGTACGACGTCGGGCGGACCGTCAAGGCGGGCGAGACGCTCGTCATGCTCGACGACGCCGATTTCCGCCGGCAGCTCGAGATGGCCGAGACCGCCCTCGCGTCGCTCGCGGCCGAACGGGCGGCCCTCGAGGTCGACGAGCGGACGCTGCGTGAAACCCTCGCGTTGACCGACGAGGACCTCGCCCTCGCGAAGACCGAGCTCGAGCGGGTGCGTTCCGCCATCGCCGCCGAGGCCGCGGTCGCCCGCGAGCTCGACCGGGCCCGGCAGATCGTGCTCATCGCCGAGCGGGCGTCGCTCGCGGCCCGCGAGGGCCTCGCGAAGCTGCCGGTCCGCCGCCAGGCCCTCGATGGCGAGGAAGCCCGCCCGCGGGCGTCGCGCGAGCTCGCGCGGCTCGGCGTCGAGCGGTG
>JBEIUL010000317.1:0-3648 GCA_040374395.1 Phycisphaeraceae bacterium | reverse complement strand
CGGTCGAGGACGTCGTCGCGGTCTTCCGGCGGGAGCCCGGTTGAGCGACCGCGGCGCGACGCGCCGGCCGGTCGACGCGACGGTCGTCGTGCCGGGATCGAAGAGCCTGACGAACCGGCATCTCGCGATCGCGGCGATCGCGGCGGGCGAGTCGACGCTCGAGGGAGCGCTCGCGTGCGACGACTGCGACCGTCTGGTCGCGGCGCTCGGGCGCTTCGGCATCGCGATTCGTTCGGAAGCCTCGCGACTCGTGGTGAACGGAGGCGCCGGCCGCGTGCCGCGCGGGGCCGAGGTCGATCTCGGCGACGGCGGGACGCCGGCTCGGTTCTCGATCGCGCTCGCGACGCTGGCGGCGGGCGAGTCCCTCGTCGACGGCAGCCCGCGGATGCGCGAGCGGCCCGTCGCGGAGGGCGTCGCGATCCTGCGGGAACTCGGGGCCGGGATCGAGCTCGCCGCGGGCGATCGCCTGCCGGCGCGGATTCGCGGCGGCGGGCTCGGCGGCGGCGCGGTCGAGGTCGGACGAACGGCCTCGAGCCAGTCGATCTCGGCGGCGCTGCTCGTCGCGGCGGCAAGCGAGCGCGGCATCGACCTGCGGTTCCTCGCGAGGCCGACGAGCGGAAGTTACGTCGCGCTCACCGTCGCGGCCCTTCGGGCGTGGGGCGTGCGGGTCGACGTCGACGCGGAAGCCGACGCTCCGCGCCGGATCTCGATCGCGCCGCAGCCGATCGCGGCCCGGACGATCGCGATCGAGCCCGACGCATCGAGCGCCGTCTTCGCGGCGGCGGCGGCCGTCATCGCGGGCGGATCGATCCGGCTGCCGGGGCTTCCGCTCGGTTCGATGCAGCCCGACGCTCGCTTCTTGAGGATGCTCGATCGGCACGGCGCGACGGTCGCCGACGACGGCGCGGGGGGCACGCGGGTCGCGTCGCCGGGCGGCGTGCGGGCGATCGAGGCCGATCTCTCGGACTGTCCCGACGCGGCGGTGCTCGCGATGGCGATGGCGGCCCTCGCCGACGGGCCGAGCGAGTTCACCGGCCTCGCGACGCTTCGCGTGAAGGAATCGGACCGGATCGAGGCGGTGGCCGCGGGGCTTCGCGGCCTCGGCTGCCTGGTCGGGGCCGGTCCCGACCGCGTGCGGATCGTGCCGCGTCCGGACGCGTCGGCGCCGGTCTCGATCGACCCGCGGAACGACCACCGCGTCGCGATGGCTTTTGCGATCGTCGGCCTCGTCCGGCCCGGGATCGCGGTCTCCGACCGAGGTTGCGTCGCGAAGAGCTGGCCGGGCTTCTGGGACGCCCTCGCGGCGATCGAGGGGTCACGGGCCGCCTCGTCGCCCGCCGACTTGCCGCCCCGCGCGATTTCCCGCGAGAATCCCCCGAGATGAGGAACCAGGCCTTCTGGCGCTTCGCGCGACGGCTGCTCGCCCACCGGGGACTCCTGGTCGGGGCGATCGTCTTCTCGTTCCTCTCGGCGGGTGGTCTCGCGGCGGGTCTCGTGAGCCTCGGACCGATGCTCGAGTTGATCCTCGGCGGCGGCAATCCCGGCAGCCAGCTCACGCTGCCGGCGATCGCCGAGGGCTGGGTCGCCCGCCACGACGGCTGGCCGGGCCCGGTGCTCGATGCGGTGCGGGCGTCGATCCCGCTGCTTCCGACGACCCCGATCGGCGGCGTCGCCCTCGTGCTCGGGGCGATCGGCGTGCTGACCGTGTTCGGGGCGACCGCGAACTTCCTGCACCAGTGGTGCTCGATGACGCTCGTGGCCCGCGCCGTCGCGGGCATCCGACTCGAGGTCTTCCACCACGCGCTGCACCTGCCGCTCGGTCCGGTGGTGCGGCGCGGGCCCGCCGAGATCGTGAGCCGCGTGACCCGCGACACGACCGAGCTCGGCCGCGGGCTCGAGGCGCTGACCGGCAAGGCCCTCGCCCAGGCCACGAAGGGCGTCGCGGCGTTTGCGGCCGCAGTCTGGTTCGACTGGCGGATCACGCTCGTCGCGATCGCGGTCGCGCCGGTCCTCGGGGTGATCCTGCGGAAGTTCGGGAAGCGCATCCGACGTGGCTCGCGCGGCATGCTCGAGGCCCAGGAAGGCCTGCTGCGGATCGCGAACGAGTCGCTCCAGGGCCTGAGGGCGATCAAGACCTCGACCGGCGAGCGGCACGCCCTCGGGCGGTTTGCCTCAGGGAACCGGGCCGCGATGCGCGAGGAGCTGACGGTGCGCTCGGCCCGGGCCCTCGCGAGCCCGCTCATCGAGGCCCTCGCGGTCTTCGTCGTGCTCGGACTCGCGCTCCTCGCCGCCCGCGAGATCCTGCTCGGCCGCCTCGCCTTCACCGACTTCGTGCTCGTCCTCGGGGCGCTCGCGGCCGCGGGTGGCTCGTTCAAGCCGGTGACCGCGCTCGTGAACGACATCCAGGCCGCCGACGCCCCGGCGCGGCGGCTCGAGGAAATCCTGTCGATCCCCCGCGAGGGCCGCCGCGAGCGCGACCTGCCCGGGCTTCCGCGGCACGCGAGGTCGATCCGGATCGAGGGCGTCTCGTTCCGCCACGGCGACGACCTGCCGTGGACGCTGCGCGAGATCGACCTCGAGATCCGCCACGGCGAGACGCTCGCGGTGGTCGGGCCGAACGGCAGCGGGAAGACCACGCTCGTCTCGCTGCTGCCGCGGCTGCTCGATCCGGTCGAGGGGCGGGTGCTCGTCGACGGCATCGACCTGCGGGCGGTGAGCCTGAGGTCGCTGCGGAGCCAGATCGGCGCGGTCACGCAGGAGGCGGTGCTGCTCAAGGAGACCATCGCCGGCAACATCCGCTTCGGCCTGCTCGGGGCGAGCGACGCCGCGGTCGAGGACGCCGCCCGGCGGGCCCACGCCGACGGGTTCATCCGCAACCTCCCGCAGGGCTACGCCACGGTCATCTCCGAGCAGGGGGCGTCGCTCTCGGGCGGGCAGCGGCAGCGGCTCGCGATCGCGAGGGCGGTCCTTCGGGAACCGGCGATCCTGATCATGGACGAGGCGACGAGCCAGGTCGACGCCGAGAGCGAGGAGCAGATCAACGCCGCGATCGCCGAGTTCGGCCGGGGACGCACGGTGGTCGTCGTCGCCCATCGCCTGTCGACGGTGCGGAACGCCGACCGCATCGCGGTGCTCGACGCCGGTCGGCTCGTCGGCCTCGGGCGGCACGACGAGCTGGTCGAGACCTGCGAGACCTACCGGCGTCTCGTGCGGACCCAGCTGGTCGGCGGGTGAGCGGCCTCAGCGGATGTAGGCGAGCGTCGCGAGGGCGACCGCGAGGGCGGCGAACGCGAACGAGAGGATCGCGATGGTCCAGGCGAGCTGGACCTTCGACTCGTCGGGCTTCCGCAGGGCGTCCTCGAGGAGAGCCTCGGTGCGGGCGCTCGCGACCGCGAGGCGATCGACCGCGGCCCGCAGCGACTCGACCTGTTCGGCCGCCTCCGGCGACGGGACCATCGCGCCCGTCGCCGAGATCTCGGGCCGCTCGGCCCTGACCGGCCGGCCGTCGAGGCCGACCTCGCCGAGGAGGCCCATCTGCTGCCGCTGGAGATCGACGATCTCGTCGAGCCGCTCGTCGAGCTCGCGGATGCGATCGCTCGCCTGGCGGAGGGTCACGGAGAGGCTCTGGACGAACTCGTCGAGCTCGCG
>JBEIUL010000559.1:0-1699 GCA_040374395.1 Phycisphaeraceae bacterium | reverse complement strand
GGCAAGCTCTCGTACAAGGAACAGCGCGAGTTCGACGGCATCGAGGCCGCCATCGCCGCCGCCGAGGCGAAGGCCGCGCAGGCCGAGACCGCGACGCACGACCCGAAGGTGCACGCGGATCACCAGCGGTCGACCAAGGCCTTCGCGGCGCTGGCCGAGGCGCAAGGCGAGGTCGCGCGGTTGTATGCGCGATGGGAGGAGCTGGAGGCGAAGCGAGGGTGAGGTCGGGGGGCCGGGCCGGCCCGATGCGCTCGCGGGCGTCGTTGGCGTCCCGTTACACTCGTGGAATGCTTACCGTTCTCCTCGCCTCCGCCGCCCTCGCCCTGCCGCTTCCCGCCGCGAACACCTGCCCCGACGGCTTCGCGCCGATCTTCAACGGCACCGACCTCGGCGGCTGGGTCAACGTCAACTGCAAGCCGCAAACCTTCGTCGCGAAGGACGGCATGATCTTCTGCGACGGCGACCCGAACGGGTTCATCCGCACCGAGAGGACCTACGAGAACTTCATCCTCGAGCTCGAGTGGAAGCACGAGAAGGAGAGCGGCAACGCCGGCCTCTTCGTCTGGGCCTCGCCCGACGCGGCGCCGGGCGTTCCCTTCCCGAAGTCGATCGAGGTGCAGGTCATGATGACCCCCGACGTGAAGGACAAGGAAGGTCGCCTGCTCTACACGGGCCAGGGCGACATCTTCTCGATCCACGGGGCCCGCATGACGCCCGACCGGCCGCATCCGGCCGGCTGGGAGCGGTGCCTCCCGAGCGAGCGCCGCACCAAGCCCGCGGGCGAGTGGAACCGGTACCGAATCACCTGCGATCGCGGCGTCATCAAGCTCGAGATCAACGGGAAGGAAGTGTCCGGCGGGCATTCCGCGAGCCCCGCCACCGGCCACATCTGCCTCGAGAGCGAGGGCAGCCCGATCTGGTTCCGGAACCTGTGCGTGAAGGAGCTTCCGCCGACGCCCGCGCCGAAGGTCGAGCCCACGGCGGGTCTCGCCCCGCTGCCGCCCGATGCGGCCGTCGCGACCGGCGGATGGGTGTCGCTGCTCGACGGAAAGGACCTCGGGGCGTGGAGCCTCTCGGCCGAGAACGCCAAGCACTGGACGCTCGAGAGCGGTTCGCTCCGCTACGACGGCCAGGGCGACAGCGTGTCCACCAAGGCGAGTCATGGCGATGTCGAACTCCTCGCCGACTGGCGCTGGACCGGCCCGTCGCAGGGCACCGTCACGCGGCCGCACTTCGACGCGAACGGGAACGACCGGAAGAACGCCGACGGCTCGCCGACGGTCACGACGATCGAGGAGCGCGACAGCGGCATCTTCCTGCGGGGCCTGCCGAAGTGCCAGGTGAACATCTGGGAGTGGCCGGTCGGCAGCGGCGAGGTCTGGGGCTTCCGGACCGATGCCTCGCAGCCGGCCGCGGTGCGTGCCGCGTGCACCCCGAAGGTGCGGGCCGACCGCCCGGTCGGCGAGTGGAACCGGTTCCGCATCAAGATGGTCGGCGACACGCTCGACGTCTGGCTGAACGGGCAGCATGTGATCGCCGGCGCGAAGCTCGCCGGCGTGCCGGCGACCGGCCCGATCACGCTGCAGCATCACGGTTCGAGCCTCGAGTTCGCGAACGTGTACGTGCGGGAACTCGGGAAGAACTGAGGCTTCCGGCGGCGGCCCGCGACCACACCTCGTGCGGAACGACGAGGCCATGC
>JBEIUL010000066.1:0-8728 GCA_040374395.1 Phycisphaeraceae bacterium | reverse complement strand
TCTTCGCCGGACTGCTCGTCGGTTGGCTCGGCGTGACCCGGGGTGAACGGCGGTTGCTGATCGCGGGTTCCGCGGCGTCACTGGCCGCCGCCGCCTGGATCACCGTCGGCACGCTGGTGCGAACTCCCGGCGAGCGGGCGTGCGAACTCGCCCGGACGCTCGTCGCCGCCGCCGAGCGGGGTGACGCCGCGGGACTGCTGGCCGAGTTCGCCCCCGACGCGACCTTCCACTACGGTCGTCCCGACCAGCCCGGCCTGCCGTTCGGCGAGATCGCCGACGCCGCCGCGGCCATCGAGGGCCGCTACCGGATCGAGTCGAACTCGGTCACGCAGCTCGACCCGCACACCGACCCCGATCGGCCCGACACCGGCTACGCGGTGCTCTCGTGCCGGACGGTCACTGCCGCCAGCCCCGCCCCCACCCCGTCGTCGTGGGTGCTGCGGGCGGTCCGCGGCCCCGACGGCCACTGGACGATCGACCGGCTGACCCTCGTGAAGGTCGCCGGCCGCGACCCGTGGCCCCGCCTCTGGCGGTGAGGCCCGCCGGAAGCCGATGAACCTCCCGGAGCGCCGCCCCGCGGCGAAGGATTCCCATGCGCGACCTGCTTCCCGTGCTCAACCGAGTGCTCATCCTGAGCATCGTGCTCGGCACGTTCGCGTTTGGCGGGATCGGCCTCTGGTACGTGACCAGCGAGGCCCGCCTGCGCCGCGAGCTGGCCGACCTCGAGCGACGCATGACCGCCGAGATCGCCGTCCGCGAGCGAATGATCGAGCGGCTCGCCCGCTCGGAGCGACGGGCCCGCGTCGAGGTGATCGACCAGCAGTTCGGGGCGGACGGCTTCGCCAGCGCCCGCGACGGTCAGCGGGTCGTGTCGACCACCGTCCGCTTCCTCGAGCTCGACGCGAACGGCCGCGAGATCGGCCGCCGCGAGTACTGCATCCCCGGCGACATGCTGCACGTCGACGCTTGGACCGCGCGGTTCCCGAAGCAGGCGGTGGCGGAAGGCGACCCGCTGCGCGATCGCACGCTGCTGCTCTGGCGGAAGGTCTATTCCGATCGCCTTCCTCCCGCCGAGGGCTTCGCGATCGACACGCCCGGTGCGATTCCCGACGGGTACGCCGCCGGCGAACGCGGCCGGCTCGAGCAGGCGACCTGGGCGAACTTCTGGCGGCTCGCGACCGACGCGACCGAGGCCCGCAACCGCGGCATCGAGGTCGCGCAGGGCGAGGGCGTCCACAAGCCGGTCCGGAAGGGCGAGGCATACGAGCTGCACCTCGACGCGGCCGGCGGCCTGACGATCCGGCCGGTCGAGGCCGGCTCGGTGCTGGCGGTCGAGAACGGCCGCTGAACGGATTCCCGAACTCGGGTCCGCTCGGCGAAACGGCTACCCTGCCGCTCCCGCGATGGCTCCCGACCTCATCGATCTCCGCAGCGACACCGTCACCCGCCCCACATCCGCGATGCGCGAGGCGATGTTCGCGGCCCCGCTCGGCGACGACGTGCTCGGCGACGACCCGACGGTGCAGGCCCTCGAGGCGAAGGTGGCCGGACTGCTCGGCAAGGACGCCGCGCTCTACGTCCCCAGCGGGACGATGGCGAACCAGCTCGCGATCCGCTGCCATTGCGAGCCGGGCGACGAGATCCTCGCCCATCCCGACAGCCACATCATCCACTACGAGACCGCGGCGCCGGCCGCGCTCAGCGGCTGCATGATCCAGGGGCTTCCCGGCCCGGCGGGGCGATTCGCGCCCGACGCCGTGACGGCCGCGGTCCGGGGTACCGACATCCACTCGCCGCGCTCGCGGCTGCTCGTCGTCGAGAACACGCACAACCGCGCGGGCGGAACGACCTGGGCGAAGCGCGACTTCGACGCGGCCGCCGCCGCGGCCCGCGCGAAGGGCCTCGCGGTGCACATCGACGGCGCGCGGCTCTTCAACGCCTGCGCCGCGGCGGGCTATTCCGCGGCCGAATTCGCGGCCTCCGCCGACACCGTCAGCGTCTGCTTCAGCAAGGGGCTCGGCGCCCCGGTGGGCAGCGCCCTGTGCGGCCCCGCCGACCTGATCCGCCGCGCCCGCCGCTTCCGCAAGATGTTCGGGGGCGGCATGCGGCAGTCGGGCCTGCTCGCGGCCGCGTGCATCCACGCGCTCGATCACCATCGCACGCGACTGGCCGACGACCACGCGAACGCCCGACGGCTGGCCGTGGCGCTCGCGGCGATCGACGCGCTGCGGCTCGATCCAGCGCCGGATCGCATCGAGACGAACATGGTCTTCTTCGGGCTCGACGCCCGCTTCGGCGGCGCCGCCCGCTTCTGCGAAACGCTCGCCCGCGAAGGCGTCCGCATGATTCCGATGGGGCCGAACCGCGTGCGGGCCGTCACGCACCTCGACGCCTCGACCGCCGACGTCGATCGCGCCGCCGAGCTCGTCGCCCGGACCGTCCGGAACTGGCCATGAGCGGACTCGCGGCGATCTTCGATCTCGACGGCACGCTCGTCGACAGCTTCGACGCCCATTCGATCGCCTGGGGCCGAATGGGCGAGCGGCACGGCGTGCCGATCACGCCCGAGCAGTTCGAGCGCCACTTCGGCCGCCGCAACGAGCAGATGCTTCGCGAGATCTGGCTCGAGGCCGGCCGGGGCGAGCTCGCCGACACCGACATCGCGCGGCTCGACCACGAGAAGGAAGCGCTCTACCGCGAGCTCGTCGCCGATTCGTTCCCGGTGATGGACGGCGGGTCCGAGCTGCTGCACGCCCTGCGATCGGCCGGCTGGCGGCTCGCGGTCGGCAGCTCGGCGCCGCCCGAGAACGTCGCGGTCGCGATCGATGGGCTCGGCGCCCACGACCTCTTCCACGCGACGGTCAGCGGCCGCGACGTGCGGCTCGGCAAGCCCGAGCCCGAGTGCTTCCTGCTCGCGGCCGAACGCCTCGGCGTGCCGCCGTCGCGCTGCGTCGTCGTCGAGGACGCCCCCGCCGGCATCACCGCGGCGCTGCGGGCCGGCATGCGCTGCGTCGCGATCACCTCGAAGGGCCACCGGCCCGAGCGGCAGCGCGACGCGCACCTCGTCGTCCGCAGCCTGCGCGAACTTTCCCCCGACTCGCTTGCCGCGCTCGTCGCGGCCTCCTGAATCCGGAGCCACCCATGCTCGATCCCCGCTGCCGCACCCTCGCCCGCACGCTCATCCGCCACTCGACGCGGCTCCAGCCCGGCGAGCACATCCTCATCGAGGCCTTCGACACGCCGAGCGAGATGGTCATGGCCCTCATCGAGGAGGCCCGCGCCGCCGGCGGCCACCCGCACGCGAACGTCCGCGACACCCGCGTGCTGCGGGCGCTGCAGGCCCACGGCGACGACGCCGGCCTCGAGACCTGGGCCGCATGCGACCTGCACCAGATGGAACGGATGCAGGCGTATCTCGGCATCCGCGGATCCGCGAACGCCAGCGAGCAGGCCGGCATCCCCGACCCGCAGATGAAGAAGTTCGGCCGCCTCTACCAGAAGCCGGTGCATTTCGAGCGCCGCGTGAACCACACCAAATGGTGCGTCCTCCGCTGGCCGACGCCGAGCATGGCCCAGCTCGCCCAGATGTCGACCGAGGCCTTCGAGGACTTCTACTTCCGCGTCTGCACGCTCGACTACGCCAAGATGGACGCCGCGTGCGCCCCGCTCGCCGCCCGCATGCGGCGCACCGACCGCGTGCGGATCAAGGGCCCGTCGGGCACCGACCTGTCGTTCTCGATCAAGGGCATCGGCGTCGTGCCCTGCTGCGGCGACCGGAACATCCCCGACGGCGAGTGCTTCACCGCGCCGGTCCGCGACTCGGTCGAGGGCACGGTGCAATACAACACGCCGACGATCTACCAGGGCCAGAGCTTCAGCAACGTACGGCTCACCTTCCGAAAGGGGAAGATCGTCGAGGCGTCGGCCGACGCAGGCGGGAAGGAACTCAACGCGATCTTCGACACCGACGAGGGGGCCCGTTACGTCGGCGAGTTCGCGATCGGCTTCAACCCGCACATCACGACCGCGATGAAGGACATCCTGTTCGACGAGAAGATCGCGGGCAGCTTCCACTTCACGCCCGGCCGCTGCTACGCGGAAACCGAGAACGGGAACCGCAGCGAGATCCACTGGGACCTCGTCTGTTCGCAGCGGGCCGAGAACGGCGGCGGCGAGATCTGGTTCGACGACGAGCTTGTCCGCAAGGACGGCCTCTTCGTGCCGGGCGAGCTGCAGGGGCTGAACCCCGACCGGCTCGCCTGAGGCTCAGTCGCGGTGCTTCGCGGCCTGCGAGCGGACCAGCTCGAGCGCCTCGCGCCCCCGGACCGTCGCCTCGCCGCGGAAGACGCCTCGGCGGGCGATGGTGGTCATGAGCGAGTCGGCGCACTTCACGCCGCGCATCCGCATGCAGAGATGCTCGGCCTCGACCATCACCACCGCGCCGCGGGCGTCGAGATGATCCATGATCGCGTCCGCGACCTGGTCGGTGAGCCGTTCCTGGATCTGCGGGCGCCGCGCGAAGACCTCGACGGTGCGAGCGAGCTTCGACAGTCCCACCACCTTGCCGCCGCGCGGCAGGTACGAGACGTGCGCCTTGCCGATGAACGGCAGCAGGTGGTGCTCGCACACCGAGAAGAAGTCGATGCCGGTGACGGTGATGAGCTCGTCGTGCCGCTGCTCGAAGACGCGACCGAGATGGCGGGCCGGATCATCCCGCAGGCCCGCGAACAGCTCGCCGTACGCCTTCGCCACGCGACGCGGCGTGTCGACGAGCCCATCGCGCCCGGGGTCCTCGCCCACCGCGATGAGCATCTCGCGAACCGCCCGCTCGAGCCGGGGGAAGTCGATGGAAGAGTCCGGATCCGCGGCGTAGTCCTCGAATCCGCAGGAATACGTCAGGCCGACATCGGTGGTGTCTGCGCGTCTCGTGTCGTGGGGCAGGATCATGGGTTCCTCCGAGCGAGGTACCCATGCGAGTCGAGCGGACCGCCGGCGTGGATTCGTCACCCGGCGCGGTTTGCCGGAAACGGCCCGCGCTCGCCGCTGGTGCGGCCGCAGCAGCCGGCTTCAGGGATTCAGCACGTCGTCGGCCGCTTCCTCGATCCGACGGTTGTGCAGGTCGACCTGGTCCTCGATCCGCCCGGCCGACTGCTTGGCCTTGCCGAGCGCCGAGCCGCCGCCCTGCTGCATGGTCTGGCCCGACCCCGAGGTCGTGCTCGGCCCGGGTCCGGCCGGGGCCGCGGCGGGCGGGTTGACCTGGACCTCGCATCCGGTCAGTGCGGCCGCCGTCAGGATCATGGCAATCGAGCTTCGCATGGGAGGGACCTCCGGGAGCATGCTAGCACTGCCTCCGCGGGATATCGTGACCGCATGATGCTTCACCTTCCCCGCACCGTGCTCTCCGCGGGTCTCGTCGGGCTCCTCGCCGCGCCGAGCCTCGCCTCTCCTCCCGATTACACGACGATCCCGCCGGAACCGGCCGAGGTCGAGGCCAAGATCGCGGCCGCCGCGGTCACCCTCGAGCAGGCGGTCGCCGCCGCCGAGAAGCAGGCGGGCGGCACCGCGCTCGAGGCCCGGACCCGCATGAGCGACCCGGTCGTGTACGAGATCCGCGTCAGCGCCAACGGCATGGACAAGATGGTCCTCGTGAACGGCGCGACCGGCGCCGTGACCGCCCCGATGATGACCATCCGCGAGGCGCTCCTCAAGGCCGCCGAGGCGACGAAGGGCGTCGCCAAGACCGCCACCATGGACACCGCAGCCGAGCCGCCCACCATCACCGTCATGGCGTACGAGGGCGGCCGCGGCCACAAGGTGGTCCTCAACGCCATCGACGGCTCGGTCCTCTCGAACGACATTGTCCTGCGCTTCCCGGGCGACCAGACCGCGGGCGAGGTGCAGGAGATGCCGAACGGCCTCATGTTCATCGAGCTCAAGGAAGGCGCCGGGCCGACCCCGCAAGGGGCGAACAGCAAGGTGAAGGTGCACTACACCGGCTACCTCACCGACGGCACCAAGTTCGACTCGTCGGTCGACCGTGGGCAGCCCGCCGAATTCTTCCTCGGCGGCGTGATTCCCGGCTGGACCGAGGGCGTCGGCTCGATGAAGGTCGGCGGCAAGCGGAAGCTGATCATCCCGTACGCCTTGGCCTACGGCGAGCGCGGCCGTCCGCCGGTGATCCCGCCGAAGGCGACGCTCATCTTCGACGTCGAGTTGCTCGAGGCCGACGCCGAGGCGCCGATGCCGGCTCCGGCGCCCGCAGCGCCCCCGAAGGCTCCCGCGCCGAGGTGACGCCGACCGATTCCGCACGCACGAAGGGCCCGCTCCGGCGGGCCCTTTCTCGTTTCAGGTGCGGACGACGCCCGCCTCGAGGGCGAGAACCTTGTTGAGCCGGCGAACGTGCCGCTCCTCGCCGGTGAACCTCGCCGCGAGGAACGCCCGCACGAGTTCCTCCGCCACCGCCGTCCCGATGATGCGGCCACCGAGCACCAGCACGTTCATGTCATCGTGCTCGACGCCCTGGTGCGCGGAGTAGTGGTCGACCACGTTGCCCGCGCGGACGCCGGGGATCTTGTTCGCGGCGATGCTCGCCCCGAGCCCGGAGCCGCACAGGACGATCCCGCGCTCGGCCTCGCCGTTCACCACCGCGAAGCCGACGCTGGCGGCGAAGTCGGGATAGTCGACCGGCCGCTCGTCGTGCGTCCCGAGGTCCTCGACCTCGTGACCGAGCGAGCGGACGAACGGCACGACGTGCTGCTTCAGGGAGAATCCCGCGTGATCGGATCCGATGGCGACGCGCACGAGTGGCTCCGGGGAATGAGGGGCGGACGGATTCTACGGACGAAATCCGGGGGTCACGCTTGATCCGAGCCGGTTCCCGGCCCAAACTTTGGCTGCCCGCGGGCCGAACCGCCGATCGACACGATCCGATGGGATCGCGCCCGCGTCCCTCGAACGGAGCCTCCCATGCCGATTCACCCCGTCTCCACCTTCATCGCCCTGCTGGTCGTCTCGGCCCCCGCATTCTGCCAGGACAGTGATACCCAGGTCAAGGGACCGCCCCGGCCGACCCAAGCCGGATCGGGCGAGGACATGCAGCTGCCCGGCAAGCCCGGGGACACCACCTCGCAGGGGAACATCCGGGGCGTCGGGTACGACAATCGCGGCGGCATGATGGACGCCTCCTCGCTCGAGGGACAGGCTCTCGACGGCGGCGGAAACCCCTCCCGGTACGGCGGAGGCGCCGACGGCTATGGCACCGCCTCGTACGTGATCCCGCCGCAGAACACCGGGACCTATCGCGGCAACTACGGCATGGCCCGCGGCTACTACGGCGGCGGATACCGGGGCGGCACGACGTACTACGGTTCAGCGGGCAGTGGATACAACCGTGGCTACACGATGAACAACAACGCCCAGTTCCGGGCGGCGGATGCCCGCAACGGCGTCTTCAACCCGTACGCGATGGGCGGATCGGGCCGGACCTACTGGTCGGACTGAGCCGACCCCTCACGGATCCCACGACGACAACATCACGGCGAGGTCGGCAGGTCCGGCCTCGCCGTCGTCGTTGATGTCCAGGAAGCGATTCAGCGGCGAGACCTCGCCCCAGCCGGCAAGCAGCAGCGACAGGTCCGACGGCCCGACCGACCCGTCGGCGTCAAGGTCGGACGCGACCGGAGCGACCACGTAAAGCTGCCGATTCAACTCGATCCCGTCGAGCACCGTTTCGTTGCCCCGCGGCCATTTCACCCGGACCGACAGGATCGACGTCGCGTTTCCAAGGCCGAAGTGGGCGATCGGCTCGCTTGATCCGAGGTACCCCGGACCGGCGTCGATGACCCGCACGCGGGTGACCGAACCGCCGGCCTCCAGCGTCGTCACCTCGATCCGGGTTCCGAGGCCGAAGCTCGGGACGCGCGACTGGATCGGGACGTCGACGGTGACGGTCAGCCACTTCCGCGCCGGCGGAGCATCGTTGCGGTAGAGCTTGAACGGACCGGCGTTGTAGGCGACCGCGAGATCCAGATCGCCGTCGCGATCGAAGTCGAGGGTGACGACGCTTCGCCCGTCGCGGGCCAGCAGAGGGGCCGACGCGGCGGAATCCCGAAGGAAACTCCCCACGCCGAGGTTCCGGTAGACGTATTCGGGCTCGTCGAGCCACTGGCCCGCCGCCCGACCGTTCACCTCGACGATGTCGAGCCGCCCGTCGTGGTCGAGATCGACCGCCTGGGCCCCCCACCCCCAGCCGCCGTCCGCGACCCCGGCGACCGCGGCCGTCTCGGTGAACACGAGGTTTCCCTCGTTGCGGTAGAGGGCGTTGCCGTTGAGTTCGCCGCCCGCGGGCTTGTCGCTGAAGATCGAGGTCACGAACCAGTCGAGGTCGCCATCGCCGTCGAAGTCACCGACGCACTGGCCCATGCCGTTCGCGTCGAGCCCGACACCCGCCGCGGACGTCGCATCGATGAAGCCGCCGGCACGGTCGTTCCGGAAGAGGCGACTCGTTCCGAAGTCGGCGACCCACAGCAACTCGGGATACCGATCGCCGTCGAGATCGGCGAATGCCGGCTGGAACCCCCAGGTCGCGACCGGCATCGGAACCGCCGAGCCGGTCACGTCGGTGAAGATGCCCCCGTCGTTGCGGAAGAGGCGATTGCCCGCCGCGGTCGCGCTCCAGGCCGCCACCGCGAGGTCGAGATCGCCGTCGAGGTCGTAGTCGCCCCACGCG
>JBEIUL010000548.1:0-1741 GCA_040374395.1 Phycisphaeraceae bacterium | reverse complement strand
TCGACCGCCTCGAGAAGACCGAGACCGAGCAGCGGCGATACCTCCAGTGGACCGACCTCGCGGTGACCGGCGTGCGGCTCGGCGACCTCGACCTTCCCCCGCTCCTCTCGCTCGTCGCGATCCTGCTCGCGGCCGACCTCCTCCTCGCCTCGACCCGATTCCGCTCGCCCACGTGAACCCCATGGACGGCTTCGCCTTCGAACGACCTTCCGCGATCGCCTGGCTCTGGCTGGCCGGGGCGATGGCGCTCGTGGCGTGGTGGGCGTGGCGTCGGCGGCGGGCGGACGTCGCCCGCATCGCGGACCGCCCGCTGCTCGCGACGGTCGCGCCGGGATTGCGGCCGGGCCGGCGGCTCGTCCGCGACGGCCTCACCGTCGCCGCGCTCGCCCTGCTCGCGGTCTCGCTCATGGATCCCCGCTGGGGCGCGACCTACGAGGAGGTCCGCCGCCGCGGCATCGACGTGATCTTCGTCCTCGACACCAGCCGCTCGATGCTGGCCCGCGATGCGAAGCCCGATCGGCTGACCCGCGCGAAGCAGTTCATCTCCGACTCGGTCGACGCGATGGCCGGCGACCGCGTCGGCCTCGTGACCTTCGCGGGCGTCCCGAAGCTCGCGAGCCCGCTCACGCTCAACTACCAGGCATTCCGCCTCGTGCTCGACGAGACCTCGACCCAGGACTCGGCCCGCGGCGGCTCGATGCTCGGCGACGCGATCCGCCTCGCCGCCTCGAGCTTCACCGACGACGAGAAGGCGGGGAAGGCGATCGTGGTCCTCTCCGACGGCGAAGACATGGAGAGCTTCCCGGTCGAGGCCGCCGAGAACGCCCTCGCCGAACGCGGGGCGCGGACCTTCACGATCGGGCTCGGCGACGCGAACGAGGGAGCCCGCATCCCGGTCGCGGGCGAGGGCGGCGCGACCCGCTGGCTCGTGCACGAGGGTCAAGAGGTCTGGTCGAGGCTCAACCCGCAGGTGCTGACCGAGACCGCCCTCGCCGGCGGCGGCGCCTACATCCCCGCCGGCACCGCCCAGGTCGACATGGCCGAGGTCTACGACTCGGTGATCGCCGCGGCCGGCCGGCGTGACTTCGAGCAGGGCACGATTCGCCGGGCGACGCCGCGGTTCCCGTGGTTCGCCGGGGTCGCGTTCGCACTGCTTGTGGCCGAGTGCCTGGTCGCGATCGTCGGCTCGCGACGGATTCCCGCCGGAGGTGCCGCGTGAACCGTCTCCTCGCAACCACGCTCCTCGCCTGGACGGCCGCGACCGGCGCCGGCGCGGCCACGCAGGAACCGATCCAGCCGCCGGCGGCCCAGGATCCGGCCGAGCCGCCGCCGGAACCGCCCGCGCCGAATCCGCCGAGCGATCCCGCCGTGGTCGAGGCCGAACGACGCCTCGCCGAGAGGCCGGACTCTCCGGAACGCCTCTACAACCTCGGAGTCGCGCTCTTCCGCGCGGGCGATCGGACGAGGGCCGCCGAACGGTTCCGCGAGTCCGCGACGCGGTCGCGCTCGGCCGATCTCGCGGCCCGCGCGATGTACAACGAGGGCGTCGCGGCGTACGCCGACGCGGTCGAGGCGCTGGAGAAATCGGGCGACGGAAGTTCCTCGTCCGATCCGGCGGCGATCGAGGAGCTCACGAAGCGGGTTGAATCGGCCTTCACGCACTTCCGCGACGCCGCGACCGCAAACCCGTCCGACCGCGAGGCCCGTGGAAACGCCGAGAACGCCCGCGAACTCATCAAGC
>JBEIUL010000004.1:0-24405 GCA_040374395.1 Phycisphaeraceae bacterium | reverse complement strand
GCCGCCGCCGCCGCGGCTGAGCCTTCAAGAGCCTTTTTGTCCTGGTTTCGACGCCGCGACGGCCCCTCCCGTCGCGGCGTCGGCATTTCGGCGGTCGCGGCCCGACCAGCTCCCCGAGGGGTCCGCTACCATCCCCACCCCGCCGGAATCCCCGGCGCTTCACCCCCACCCGCCGAGTCCTCCCGTGGCCAACTCCTTCCGCTGCTCGATCGTGACCCCCGCCCAGTCGACCCTCTCGGTCGATGCCGAGTACGTCAGCTTCGAGGCCTTCGACGGCCAGAAGGGCGTCATGGCCGGGGCGGCGCCGTTCGTGGTGGCCCTCGGAGCGGGGACGGTCCGGGTCCAGGGCGGCGGGGCCACCCGGACGTTCGTCGTCGACGGCGGCTTCGCCCAGATGCAGGGTGAGTCGCTGAAGATCCTGGCCGATTCCGCGGTCGAAAGCACCGCGATCGATGCCTCGGCGGCCGCCGGGGAACTCAGCCAGGCCAACGCGAAGGCGACCCAAGCCGGAAACACCTCGGCCGCCGCCCGCGACCGGATCGAGCGCGACCAGCGGATCGCCGCCGCGAAGGTTGCGGTCACCCGCCGCTGACGCCCCCCGCGGCGCGGTACCGTCCGCACTCCCATGGTGTCGTCCGCCGATCGAGCCGCCGTGACCGAACCCGCCGAGACTGAATCGAACGCTTCCGCGGCCGCGCCGTGCGCGGACCTTCCCCTCGCGTCGCGGATCGAGGCCCTCGTGCTCGCGTCCGACCGGCCGCTGGGCGACGGCAAGCTCATCGAGCTGCTCGGACTCGTGCCCGAATCAGGCCGTCGCCGCGCCGAGAACGCCGACGTGCCGTCGAAGGTCCGCCGCGAGGCCGCGAAGCAGGTCCGCGAGTCAATCGAGCAGCTGAACGCCGCGTACGCGTCGACCGGCCGCTCGTTCCGCATCGAGGAACTCGCCGCGGGCTGGCAGGTGCTCACGCTGCCGTCGTTCGGGCCGCTCATCGCCCGGCTGCGCGGCGACCGGGCGCAGCAGAAGCTCAGCCAGGCCGCGCTCGAGACGCTGGCGATCGTCGCGTACCGACAGCCGATCCTGCGGGCCGACCTCGAGTCGATCCGCGGCGTCGCGTGCGGCGAGATCCTCAAGACGCTGCTCGACCGTCGGCTGGTGAAGATCGTCGGTCGCGCCGAGGAGGTCGGTCGTCCGATGCTCTACGGCACCACGCAGGAGTTCCTGCGGATCTTCGGGCTCGCGAGCCTGTCCGACCTGCCGCAGGCGAAGGAACTGCGTCCGAGCTGACGCTCAGCGGGGCGCGGGAACGCCGCGGGTCGCCAGCGCGAAATTGCGGTAGCGGGAATCCTCGGTGACCTCGCGCTCGACCAGGGCCGCGAGGAACGCGGGCATCGGCGCGTCGGACCGCTCGTCGGGCAGTTCCACCTCGAGCATCACGAGCGGAAGGTCGAGGAACTCGTCGAGTTCCCAGGTGAGGCCGGCGTGCGCGAAGCGGTGCCGGAACTTGCGGAGGCGACGCCCCTCGGTCGCCGGCCACCACCGTGCGAACTCGGCCTCGTCGATCTCGCGCTCGATCTCCTCGCGCACGAGGCCCGCGCCGCGCTTCACGGTGTGGAAGCGCCGCACGGAGCCGTCGCGGAGCGTGACGCGGCGCAGCCGACCCTCAGGAAACTGCGGCGATTCCGCGTCGGCCACCGGCAGGTAGCCCTGCTCGATCGTCCAACGCTCGGCGTCGGGCGGCACGGCAGGCATGGCGCGAAGCACCCAGACCCGCTCGATCTCGCGCGGCGTCCCGCTCATCGCATCGCTCACCGCGCCGCACCCGCGGCGACCGGCCCGGCGCCGCGGGCCATCCACTGCGCCACGAGGTTCGCCAGCACGTGCTTGAGGTTGAGGTGCCGGCGGATCGCCTCGTCGGCGACCTCGAGCACGCCGGTGAAGCCCGCCCGCCAGGCCGCCGTCGCCTCGTCACCGGCGGCGGCCGCCGCACGGATCTCGTCGCGGACGTGCAGGGCGAGGATCCCGAGCAGGAGCCGCGATCCGAGCCGGTTCGCCGCGTCCTTGCTCGCCTTCGAGTTCTCCTTGACGATCGACTCCGAGCACTCGGCGATGAGTTCGGCCATGCGCTCGGACAGCCGCGGGTCGAGCCGGCCTCGCTCGAGCTGGCGGAACGCCGGCAGAAGTTCCTTGGCCCACGCGTGCGCGCCCCGGCGGAACGCGGTCGAGAACTCGCCCGGCGACCCGTCGGCAAACCGCAGCAGCCACTCGAGCGACTCGCGATCGTCGGCAAGCGACGCGGCGGCCGCATCGCGACCGAGCCAAGTCCGCATCGACGCGGCGTCGAGCGGCTGGAAGCCGACCCGTTGGCATCGGCTGCGGATCGTCGGCAGCAGGCGATCCTCGCGGGTGGTGACGAGGATGATGTAGGTGCCGGGCGGCGGCTCCTCGAGCGTCTTGAGCAGCGCGTTCTGGCCGACGGTGTCGAGCAGCTCGGCCTCGTCGATGAGAAAGACCTTCCCGTGGCCGAGGTAGGCGGTCCGCGCGACCGGCGCGTCGAGCATCCGACCGTCGACCTCGCCGCCCAGCATGAGCTCACGCAGGAGATCGACCGGGATGTTCGTCTGCTTGCGATCGCGGACGCTCGCGATCGAGCTGTCCTCGGTGCGCTCCTTGCGGATGACCATGAGGTCAGGGTGCGTTCCCGAGTCGATCATCGCCGCCACCTTCGTCGCGGCGGGCGCCCGGAACTCGGCCAGCCCCCGCGGGTCGACGGTCGGGTCGAGCAGCAGCCGGGTGAACTCCATCGCGGTCGTGCACTTCCCGACGCCGGCCGGGCCGTGGAAGATCCACGCGTGGTGCACATGCCCGCCGCCGATCGCGGCCCGCAAGGTCTCGAGGGCCCGGTCCTGGCCGAGGATGGTCGGACGGGCGGCGGTCACTTCGGCACCTCGACAAGGCGGGGCCCCTGCGGCTTGGTCGGTCCATCCGGCTTGCGGGGATCGATCGGAACCAAGACCTCCTCGCCGTTCACGAGGTGCTTGGGGAACTTCTTCATCAGGTCCTCGACCTCGGGATCGAAGAGGGTCGAGCGGGGGTCGTAGGCGTCCTTCCCGAAGGCCCCGACGGTCACCGAGCTGATCTGCCGGTCGTCGTCGTGGTGGACAAAGGCCAGGAAGCCCTTGGCCCGGAGCTCCCCGCAGTACTTCTCCGCCGCGGCCCGGACCTGCGACCACTTGAGGCTGGCGTCGCCGAAGGTGCTCCACGCCGCGACCTGGAGGGTGTAGAGCGGGTTGATGTCGGGGTTGAGATCTCGCAGGTGTCGGATGTCGTACGGGCTCGGCTTTCGGTTCTCGTCGGTGACCGAGACCCGGGTCAGCAGTACGCCCGCGAACGGGCGGGCGCGATCGACGGTGATCGCCTTGACCTTCTTCAGACGGTCCTGGGCCTCAGGGTCATTCGGACCCGAATACTTTCCGAGGACGATGACCGAGCCCTTCGAGACTCGGCGGACCACGCAATCGGCGATCTGCGGGAACTGGGCGGCCAGGCGATCGCGGGCCGCCCGGGCGGCCTCGGCGTGATCCGGCTGGGTGAAACTCGCGATCAGGATCGACCAGGACGGACCTTCGTCGTCGGTGGGCTTCGCGGCTCGCGAAGGCGGGGCCTTGGGGGCCGGTTGGGCGGACTTGCCGGGCGATTTGGTCGGAGCCGCTTCCTCGCGGCGGAGGTCGGGCACCGTTTCATCCCCCTCTTCCCACAGGGGAGGCGGCTCGGCCGGCGGGGGCT
The DNA here is from genome assembly GCA_040374395.1 of Phycisphaeraceae bacterium. Taxonomy (GTDB): domain Bacteria; phylum Planctomycetota; class Phycisphaerae; order Phycisphaerales; family SM1A02; genus JBEIUL01. The sequence goes on along the minus strand of JBEIUL010000004.1, from coordinate 20,621 downwards.
TCGGTCCGCAGGCGACCAACCCGCTCCAGCACGCCAACACCAACGCCGGCAGCCACGCCGGGCGGCCGCGACGAGCGAGTCGATGCAGGGGCGTCCGAATCAGCATCGGGAATCTCCACCAACCCAAGTGCGTTGCCGGGCCCCTCGCCGGAGGGCCGGGCGGTCAAGTCTACCGCAAAGCCATCGCCCGCCGCACCTTGCGAACGGACCGGGACTTGCGGGCGCTCCGACCCAATGTTCAAGGGTTTCGAGGCGTCGAACCGATCGTTGGTGTCCGGCAGGATGCCGTCGTCGGTCGCGTGTGCCGACGGAGTGTTCGCGAGGCCAGGACGGCTTCCTTCCCTTTCGTTCGCGTCGGCGACATACTCGCCACGCGGAGGAGCGAATTTCCATGCCAGACATCGGTCCCGTCGGTTTCGGTTCCCCTCTCGCCAGCGTCCACTCGGTCGCGCGGGTGTCGTTCGACTCCGCGCCGCGAGCGGCGGCTTCGACCGGAGCGGCCCGGACCGAGATGCGCGACCGCGTCGAGCTTTCGGATCACGCCCGGATGCTCGATCGGCTTCGCTCGATGCCCGCGTATCGCGCCGACAAGGTCGCCGAGGCCCGCGCCGCGATCGAGTCCGGCACCTACGAGTCGCCGGCCCGCCTGCAGGCCGCGGTCGAGAAGCTGATGGGCGATCTCGACGCCTGACCGCGTCGCGACGACTCACTGACTTGCCCGAGCCATCAACGACGGCGGCCACTCCGGTGGCCGCCGTTTCTCGTTTCACGCAAGGCAGGCGATCGCGGCGGCGACCCCGCGAGTGGTCGTCGCGGCGTCCATCGAGGGTCGCGGCCGTGGCGATCCGACGGCCTGCTCCGGCAGCGAGGGCACGTGGATGAAGCCGCACGGGACCGAACGCCTCGTGGATCGCGTCGCCAGGTGGTGCAGGGCCCCGTAGAGCACCTCGTTGCAGAGGAAGGTGCCCGCCGAGTTCGACAGCGAGCAGGGGACGCCGGCCGCGATGACCGCGTCGAGCATCCGACGAAGCGGCAGCGTCGCGAAGATCGCATCGGGGCCGCCGGCCACGACCGGCCGGTCGGTGACGATCCGACCGGCGTTGTCGGGAATCCGGTAGTCACGGAGGTTGAGGCCCACCCGCTCGAGATGGATGGCTGGGCTGTCGCCGTGCTCGCCCAGCAGGACGACCGCGTCGGGCTTGACCCGGCCGATCGCGGAAAGCAGCCGCTTCCCGGCGGTCACGCCGACGACCGGCCAGACCTCGATCGCAAGGTCGACGCCGGCGATCGCCGTCCCGACAAGCCGCGAGGCGACCTCGGCCGAGGGGTTCACCCGGCTGCCCGCGAAGGGCTCGAAACCGGTCACGAGCACCCGAGTTGGTTTCCTCTTCATCGACCCGGCATTTGACGGACGCCGCCGTCGCGAGTCAAATCGACTCGGCGGATCGCGCGGGCGGTCCGTCGAACTCGGAAGCGTTTCGTACCTCGGTGGCAAGGAGGCCCCGTGCCCAGCGTCGTCGTTCCCTGCGTTCCCCTTCGCCTCGTGCAGGATCGCCTTGCCCTCTGGCTTCGGCCGTGCGGCGACGGAAAGTGGTCGCTGCCGGCTTCCGAACTCAACGATCGCGAGTCGGTCGAGCACTGCGCGCGACGCGTGATCGCGTCGCTGCCGTTCGCCCGCGAGGTCACGCGGCATTCCTCGTGCGGGGTCTTCTCGGATCCCGGCCGGGTGCCGCATCGGCACGAGATCGCGATCGCGTCGTGGATCGTGGTGCGGGCCCCGCTCGCCCGGCCCGGCGAGGCCGTGTCGCTCGACGACCCGCTCGACGAGACCCCCCGCTGGTTCGCGATCGACGAGCTGCCGACGCTGATCGACGACCACCTCACGATCGTTCGTGCGGGCCTCGACGCCCTCCGCCGCGAGACGCTTGCCGATCCGGTCACCCGGCGGCTGCTGCCTCGGCACCTGCTGTTCGAGGCGACCGACGAGTTCGGGGCCGAGCGCGACGACCTGCCGCGGCTGCCCCCGCTCTTCGGCCTGCTGCCCGACCCGTTCCCGCTGTCGGCGATCCGCCGGTTCTACGAGATGCTCTTCGCCGAGGAGCTCACGCAGGGCGGCATCGACCGCGGCAACTTCCGCCGCAAGCTCCTCGAGCTGAAGCCGACCGGCGTCCTCAAGGACCTGCCGATCTTCCAGAAGAACGTGCGGCACCGCGCCGCCCAGCTCTTCACCTTCGATCCGCGGGCCTGGGAGCGGTGGATCGCCGGCGAGGCGACCGTCGGCGACCGCGGCGGCAGCAACTGAGCCGGGGAGGACCGGAGGCGATGAGCGACAGCCCGTACACCCGAGGCCGTCGCCATCCGCACGGGATCTTCTGCCTCGAGGCCGACTGGCCGCGGATGCGGCGCGGGCACACGGTGAAACCGCTGCTCGACGTGCTTCGCTCGTCGATGCTCGAGGTGCCGTCGATCCATCGCCACGTCGCGACGCACGACAGCCTGATGTACTACCTCGGCAAGTGGACGCAGAAGGCGCACGCCGACTTCCGCATCCTGTACTTCGCGGTGCACGGGGTCGAGGGCGAGGTGCAGTTCGGCGACCTGCGGCTGAACTCGAATTGCGTGCACCTCGACCTGCTCGAGGAGCATCTCGCGGGGAAGTGCGCGGGGCGGCTCATCCACTGCTCGAGCTGCCGGACGATCGACCTGCCCGCGGCGAGGATCCAGCGGTTTCTCGCGCGGACCGGCGCCCTCGGCATCTCGGGCTACCTCGGCGACGTCGACTGGATCCGCTCGATCGTGTTCGACCTGGCGTTCCTCGCGGCGCTGCAGGAGAACGCGATGACGCGACCGGGCCTGCAGGCGGTCCGGACGCGGATCCTCGAGCGGCATCCCCGCGAGGCGAAGCGGCTGCGGTTCGACCTGATCCTGCGGGATCGGCGATGAGTCGGGGTCGGTCCCGCCGGTACCATCGCCGCCCATGCGAACCGCGCCACGTTCCCGTCGTGCTCCGCTCGCCGCATGGGCAGGCCTCGCCCTCGGCGTGAGCGCCCTCCTCGGCCTCGCGTCCCCGTCCGACGAGCCGCCGCCGCGCGAGCTGCCGCGGGTGCTCGTCTTCTCGAAGACCGCCGGCTTCCGCCACGACTCGATTCCCGACGGAGTCGCGGCGCTGCGCGAGATCGGCGCGGGCGACGGCAAGGAGCCGGCGATCTTCGCGATCGACCCGACCGAGGATGCCGCGACGTTCACGCCGGAGAACCTGAAGCGGTACGCGTGCGTGGTGTTCCTCTCGACGACCGGCAACGTGCTCGACGACGCCCAGCAGGCGTCGTTCGAGGGCTACATCCGCGGCGGCGGCGGCTACGCCGGCATCCACGCCGCGAGCGACACCGAGTTCGAGTGGCCGTGGTACGGGAAGCTGGTGGGGGCGTACTTCTTGACCCATCCGAAGATCCAGCCCGCCACGATCTTCGTCGAGAACCGCACGCATCCGTCGACGCGACACCTCGGCGACCTCTGGCAGCGGACCGACGAGTGGTACGTCTATCGCGAGAATCCGCGACCGCGGGTGCGGGTGCTCATGGCGCTCGACGAGTCGAGCTACCAGGGCGGCGGAATGGGTGGCGACCACCCGATCGCGTGGTGCCACGAGTACGACGGCGGCCGCGCGTGGTACACCGGCGGGGGCCACACCGTCGCGAGCTTCAGCGAGCCGAAGTTCCGCGAGCACCTGCGGGGCGGGATCCTCTGGGCCGCGAAACTGCCCGGCGGCGAGGAGAGGCCCGCGGGTCCGCCGCCGTCCGCCGATCCGGCGCCTGCGCCGGCACCGGCCGCGCCCGCCTCGACCCCCGGATCATTCGAAGCCGAACCCGCTGAGCCATCCCGCGCCGTGACGACACCCGCACTGTTCCAGCCGATCACGCTCGGTCCGATCACCCTGCGGAACCGGATCGTCGTCGCGCCGATGTGCCAGTACTCGGCCCGCGACGGCGATGCCACCGCGTGGCATCACGTGCATCTCGGCTCGCTTGCGAGCGGCGGGCCCGGCCTCGTGCTGCTCGAGGCGACCGCCGTCGAGCCGCGCGGCCGCATCACGCCCGACGACCTCGGCCTCTGGTCCGACGCGAACGAGCGGGCGCTGGCCGCCGCGATCAAGACGGTGCGCGAGGTCGCCCCGGGCGTGCCGCTCGGCATCCAACTGGCCCATGCCGGCCGCAAGGCGTCGTGCTTCCGTCCCTGGTCGGGCCGCGGGCCGGTGCCGCGCGAACAGGGCGGCTGGGAAACGATCGGCCCTTCGCCGCTGAACACCGGCACCCTGCCGCTGCCGCGCGAGATGGGTGAGCGCGAGCTCGCCGAGGTCCGCGAGGCGTTCCTCGCCGCGACGCACCGCGCGATCCGCCTCGGCCTCGAGGCGATCGAGCTGCACTCGGCCCACGGCTACCTGATGTCGAGTTTCCTCTCGCCCCTGGCGAACCGGCGCACCGACCGCTACGGCGGCTCGCTCGAGAACCGCATGCGATTCCCGCTCGAGGTCTTCGAGGCCATGCGGAAGGCGGTGGGAACGTCGTGCATCCTCGGCATCCGCTTCTCGGGTACCGATTGGGCCGAGGGCGGCTGGACGGTCGACGAGTCGGTGACCTACGCCCGCGAGCTCAAGGCCCGCGGCGCCGACTACGTCCACGTCTCGAGCGGCGGGAACGCGACGGTGCAGGTCGAGGCGAAGCCTGGCTGGCAGGTCCCGCTCGCCGCTGCGGTGCGACGCGGCAGCGGTGCGGTGACGATCGCGGTCGGGGAACTCGGCGATCCGAAGCTCGCGAACGCGACGATCGAGAACGGCGATGCGGATCTCGTCGCGCTCGGCAAGACCGCCCTTCGCGAACCCCACTGGCCCTGGCGGGCCGCCCGCGAGCTCGGGCTCAAGCCGTCCGACGCCGTCGCGATGCCGGGGCCGTACGGTTGGTGCGTGGGCGGGTGAGGTCGCGAATCGAACCGTCCAAAAACCAGCGACCGGCCCCCCCTCCGGCGGCCGGTCAGCTGGCAGTCCCTATCCGTCAAACACACTCTCGGGTCAAAACGGGGTGTTGTGAAGCGCGAAGGTCGCTCCTCGGCGATCGAGCCCCCGCGCAGCCGGAACAGTCTTCCCGATCACGCCGACCGACCGTCGTCTCGCGCCCGAGAACCGTCGCGAAGCGTCGCGGGATATGCTCACGACGATGTCCTTCGACTCGCTTGGCCTGCATCCGGTCCTCGAGCGTGCCGTTCGCGGACTCGGATTCGCCGAGCCCACCGCGATCCAGGCCTCGCTCGTGCCTGTCGCCCTCGCCGGCGGCGACATTTTCGGCCTCGCCCCCACCGGCACCGGCAAGACGCTCGCGTTCCTGCTGCCCGTGGCCCATCGGCTGCTCGCCGAGCCGCCGCCGATGGAGGAAGGTCCGCGAAAGCGGCTCCGCAGCGGCAAGTTCCGCCGCTCGGCCGCCCGGGTCGACCCGCGGCAGCGGTTGCGGGCGATCGTCCTCTGCCCGACCCGCGAACTCGCCCAGCAGGTCGCCAAGGATGCCCGCGAGCTGCTCAAGGGCACGCTGCTGAAGGTCGCGGCGGTCTGGGGCAAGTCGGCGATCGGGCCGCAGCGCGAGGCGATCGCCGAGGGCGTTGACCTGCTCGTCGGCACGCCCGGGCGGATCCGCGAGCTCATCGAGCTCGACGCACTCTCGCTCGCCTACCTCCGCCACGCGGTCGTCGACGAGGCCGACCGGATGCTCGACCTCGGGTTCCTTCCGCAGGTCGAAGCGCTGCTCGATCGGATGCCCGAGAAGCGTCAGCTGGTCCTGCTTTCAGCGACGTGCCCGCCCGCGGTCGGCCGGCTCGTCGAGCAGTTCCTGAAGGAGCCCGCTCGAATCGAGGCCGGCGAGCACAGCCGCCCCGCCCGCCACGTCGAGCAGACCATCTGGCGGATCACCGAGGAACGGAAAGTTCCGCTGCTGCTGCAGGTCCTGTCCGATCCGGCCCGCACCGGCGTGATCGTCTTCACCCGCACCCGTCGCCGGGCGGGCTGGGTCGCGCAAGCATTGCGCAACCAGAAGATCTCGGCCGAGCTCTTCCACGGCGATCGTTCGCAGGCCCAGCGCGAGAAGGCTCTCGCGGCGTTTGCCGCCGGCGAGGCCCGCGTGCTGGTCGCGACCGACGTCGCCGCCCGCGGCCTGCACGTGCCGGCGACGCGGACCGTCGTGAACTACGACCTGCCGGTGCTGCCCGAGGAGTTCGTCCATCGCGTCGGCCGGGCCGGCCACGGCGGTGGCTTCGCCGAGAGCTTCTCGTTCGTCAGCGATGACGACGCGGTGTCGCGGGGCCGGATCGAGAAGCTGCTCAAGGAACCGCTTCTCACCCAGCCGGCACCCGACGTGTCGGCGTTCGATCGCCGACCGGCGAGGAAGCCGGTCGAGGCGAAACCCGCCAAGCCACGCGTCGACGCGACCCAGGCGAAGCTTGACGAACTCGCGAGGCTCGACCGCGAGCAGGCGCGCCGGGCCGAGGGCGAGCGGCGGAAGCGCGGCAACAAGCAGAGCCCGTTCCGCCAGAAGGAAGCCCGCAAGCCGATCGCCCGCGGCCAGAAGCCTGGTCGCGGGGTACGGCCGATCGGCTCTCCGGCGAAACCCGCGAAGGGCTAGTCCATGCGGAGGCTGGCCCTTGCCGCGATCTCGCTCGCCTGCGGACTGGTGGCCGCGCTCGTCTTCGCCCGAACCCTGCTGCTGGGCGTCGAACGCGGCGACGAGCCGCTGTCGGGCTGGCTCTACGCCCGCGACGGCTGGCTGTGGGAGGGGGCGACCGACGCATCGATCGGCCTGCGGTGGGTCAACCTCGAGCGGCGATGGGCCCGAGGGAACGATCCCGAACTCGCGATTCCGAGCGTGCCGTGGTGGTCGGAGCCGCCGACCGGGCTGCCGGAACCGCGATCGGCCTCGTGGAGGGTCGCGACCCTCGCCGTCGGCTGGCCGTGGCCACTGCTTGCCCGACAGTGGCGAATCGACGACGACGGCGGCTTCCCGCCCCATCCGGTGCTCGATGACGACGGACTCACGCTCGAGATCGCGGCCCGGCGATTCCTCGAACCGCACCCGTCGGCGGCATGGCGGGTGCTCTGGGGCGGACTGATCGCCGACGCGATCGCCTTGGCGGTGCCCTTCGCCGGACTGTTGTGGGTCGGATCCCGCCGCCTCACTCGGCGGGCAGCCTCGGCAGCACCAGCTGCACGAGGATGAACAGGCCCGCGGCGATGCCGACGACGGCCAGCAGCACCTGGGTGACCATCGTCCCGACGGCCTTCCAATAGCCGGCCAGACCGTTCGCGAGCGACGGCCCCCGAACGGCCTTCCAGCTCATCGCCACGCCGAACGCGAGCGGAACCACCAAGGCCCACCAGAAGTGGGTGACCCCGGGCAGCGGGTCGAGGACCGGGGTGTAGGCCAGGAGCGACGACAGGCTCATGCGGCCGTCTCCTTCCGCCGCTCGGCGTCGGGCTGGTCGCGTCGCCGCTGAAAGGCGTCAAGGATCACCACGAAGTTCATCAACCCCGCGAGGAAGGTGAAGAACGTGCCGAACTCGTTCGCGTGGGCGAGGGCCTTCGACGTCGAGACCATCGGGCGGGTGCCGTCCGGAGTCGCCGCACCGCCGTAGGGCATCGGGGCGGGCAGAAGTTCGCCATGCTGGCCCGTCTTGAGGATCCGCTCGTTCGCGATCGCCGCACCGAAGGCGATCGGGCCCGCCCCGGCCTGCCCGACGAACCAGAGGTGGTCTTCCTTGCGGTCGACCGCGTCGATGCCGCCGACGAGCAGGCCGCCGATGAAGAGGATCAGGACGCCCGATCCGGCAAGGATCCCGCGGCGAACCTGGCCGAGCATGACGTGCCCGAGACCCGGGAACACCCAACCGAGGGCGGCGGCGCCGAAGTTCATGGGCGTGTCGTCGGAGTCGGAGCGGGCCATGCCGGTGGTCGGGGTGTGCGGGGTGGTTCCGGCGAGTCCGGAAATGGGCCGAGTGGGTGGGGTCGATGCCCCGTCCGGACGTTTCGAGCCAAGTCCGGAGCCGGGATCTCCGACGAGGGATGAAGTGTACCGCGACGGCACGAGCCGATCGCCGGGACACCGACCACGGGAGAAGCCAATGAAGACCAACAAGTCGAAACGTTCCGGAACGCTCGGGATCAACGGATCGCCCGACCGCGATGCCCGACACCCGGCGACCGGCGAGGTCACCGACCGCCGCCTCGGCCTCGATCGTCGCGATCGGACCGCGGCCGACGACACCAACCTCGAGCGCCGCCGCGGCCCCGGCCGACGCCTGACCGACTTCCTCAAGAGCGCCGAGGAGGGCGAGATGACCCAGGAGCAGTTCAGCTTCCTGATGGCCATCGACGCCTTCAAGCGGGTGAACGGGGTCACCTTCCCCACCTGGACCGACGTCCTCGAGATCGTCCGCAAGCTCGGTTACCGCAAGACCTGCCCCAGCGAGCTCAAGCTTGGGGGGCGGATCGAGGACTGGACCGAACGGGCCGACGCCCCGACCGGAGTCCGCACGGAGTCCCCGCTGACCCGCCTCGCGGGTTGATCCGGCCCGCGACACGCGAACCCAACCCAACGACACGGCCCCCGGCGATGACCGGGGGCCGTGGGCGTTTCAGGGGCGGTCGGCGACCGGGGGGCCGCCGGGGGTCACTTCTTGTAGTGGTCGATGTTGATCTGGATGTACTTCCGCCACTCGGAGGGCAGGTCCTCGGCGGGGTAGATCGCCTGGACCGGGCACTCGTCGACGCAGAGGCCGCAGTCGATGCAGGTGTCGGGATCGATGAACAGCTGGGTGGCGGACGAGTAACCCGACTCATCCTTCTTCGGGTGGATGCAATCGACGGGACACACCTCGACGCACGCGGTGTCCTTGGTCCCGATGCACGGTTCGGCGATGACGTGAGCCATAGGGCGGGAATGGTAGGGCCGCGGGCGCGGCGGGAAAAGCCCCTTGATTCCGCGGGTTTTTCGCGGTCAGCCGAAAAAAGACCGGAGGCCGCTTTGCAGCGGCCACCGGGCGTGGTTAGGCGGGCTCGAAACGGCGCGCTGATCAGCGACGGCCGGCCTTCTTAGCGGCCTTCTTCTTCGCGACCTTCTTCTTAGCGGCCTTCTTCTTCGCAGCCATGTGAGGCTCCTCGTAGCGTTACGCTCTCGGTGTCGGAGTGGCGAGGGACTGGCGTAACAGAGTCCCTGCCTCTGGTAGTGAATCCGATATCGGTCCTGAGTGCAAGTGGTCTTGACGGAAAAGATTCATGCAGGCCATCCGAGGCGGTCACGCGAGGCCGCGTCGGGGCGCTGCGAGGAGGCATGCGACACCATGCAAGAGGCACGCGTTCGGATCATCCTCGTGGGCGCGAACGGACGCATGGGACGGCTCATCGACGCGTGCGCCGCCGACGATCGGTCGGTGCAGGTCATCGAGCGGCTGGGTCGCGCGAATCTCCAGCAATTCACGGGCAAAATCGCATCGACCGGCGCTGCGGAGAGCCGCCCGGCCGACGTCGTGATCGACTTCTCGAGCGACGACGGCGCCCGCGCCGCGATCGGTGTCGCGACCACGCTCGGGGTACCCCTGTTGACGGGCACGACGGGGTTGTCGGAATCGACCGCGGCGGCGATCGGCGAGGCCACGAAAAAAATCGCCGTCCTGCCCTGTTCGAACACCAGTCTCGGGGTCGCGGTGCTGCGGCGACTGGTCGCCGAGGCGGCCCGCCTGCTGGGCGCCGGATACGACCTCGACATCATCGAGAGCCACCACCGACGGAAGGTCGACGCCCCGTCGGGAACGGCCCTGTCGCTCGCGTCATCGCTTGCGGAAGCGGGTCGGCCCGTGCCCGCGGACCACATCCACAGCCTCCGCGGCGGTGACGTGATCGGCCAGCACGAGGTCGTCTTCGCGGGTCCGGGCGAGACGATCCGTCTCGAGCACCGGGCGGAACGGCGTGAACTGTTCGCGTTGGGGGCCGTGCGGGCCGCGAAATGGCTCGCGGGGCGGCCGGCGGGCCGTTACCGCATCGAGGACACCCTCGAGGGCCTCGAAAGCGGGCTCGGGAAGGCCTAGGCCTGGTCTGATGGATCGCCGAAGGCCCGGGAGCCGCTCTGGCGCCCGGATTGGCGGGTCGACGGCGACCGAGCCAGACGGGATGCCACGCGGGTCAAATCCGGCGGATCCGTCAGACGACGCCGCGCGGCGTTCAGAAGCCGGTGTCGCGGTCCTCGGCCTGGGCGAATTCGACCAGCGAGCGGATCTGGGTGCCGTTGACCGCGTTGTAGGTGACGATCGCGTCGGCGTCGGAGAGCGTGCGAGGCACGCGAGCGCGGACGATCCCGAGGGCCGGGTTGTACCAGAACATCGCGCCCGCCCCGCCCTCGAGGGTCGGATTGCGGGGATGGCGAAGGCCGAACTCCGACTCGTCGGCGATCTCGATCCACGGACGGCCGTCGGCGAGGGCGTTCTTCGGAACCCCATCGTCGAACCACACGGGATTGACCTCGTTGGGGAAGCCGGCGGCGTTGATCTCGACGTCGGCCATGGTGGCCCGCACGCGAACCTTGCTCTGGATCGACTGCACCGCCGAGCGGGTCAGCGTCACGAGGTCTTCGCGCTCGCGACCTCGCTTCCACTCGCTCGAGACGATGAAGCAGGCCGCGGCGAGGGCGGCGATGGCCAGGGCGTCGATGACGATCCAACGGGGAGAGCTCGGGAAGAGTCGCATGCGTGGTTCCCTCGGGACTTCCCGGTGGTTTCGGCGGTCGCGAGCCCGAGGGCGAGCCGGTCTGGCCCGGGCCGATGCCGGAGGTTCCGTCCGTGCGGGTGGTTCCGATCGTGAGGGCTGGAGTACCCCGCGATCCGTGGGCCACGACGAGCGGCGCGGACTCGGCTCGTCCGCCCCGTACACTCCGGAACCCATGGCCCAACCGCCGATCCGCGTGATCCAGCTCTCCTGCGGAGCGACCCTTCTGGTCGAGGCCGCCGCGAACGGCCGCTCGGCCGCCCTCTCGTGGATGGTGCCGGTCGGGACCGCGACCGACCCGCTCGGGTGCGAAGGCGATTCGGTGCTGCTCGCCGAGCTCTGCCAGCGAGGGGCCGGTGGTCGCAGCAGCCGCGAGTTCAGCGATTCCCTCGATCGCCTCGGGGTGCGGCGGTCGGTCGCCCCGGGGCCGATGCACCTGTCGGTCTCGATCGTGTCCCTCGGGTCGAACCTGCTTGCGGCCCTGCCGATCATCACGGATCTGGTCCGTCGACCGGAACTGCCCGCGGACAGCCTCGAGCCGGCCCGGAATCTCGCCGTGCAGGCGATCGAGGGCCTCGAGGACGACCCCCAGGAAAAGGTCGGGCTGCTGCTTCGCGAGCGCCTGCTGCCGCCGCCGTTCAACCGCGGCGGATACGGGCGGATTGACGACCTGAACGGAACCTCGATCGAACGGCTGCGGGCGGCGTGGCACGAGCGGGCCGTTCCCAAGGGCTCGATCATCGGGATCGCCGGGGACGTCGATGCCGACGCGGCCGCCCGCACGCTCGACCGCCTGCTCGGCGACTGGAGCGGGGCCTTCCCCGAGCCGGTCGAGGCCGGTCCGGCCACGATGGGCGTGTGCCACGAGGAGAGCGAGAGTTCGCAATCGCATCTCGCGATCGGCTTCAAGGCCCCGCCCGAGAGCGATCCCGACGCACTCGCCCTGCGGCTGGCGGTGCGGATCCTCGGCGGCGGCAGCTCGAGCCGGCTGTTCACCGAGGTCCGCGAGCGGCGCGGCCTCTGCTACTCGGTCGGGGCGAGCTACTCGTCGGGCCGCGACCGCGAGGCCCTGTCGATCTACGCGGGCAGCACGCCCGAGCGGGCCCAGGAAACCGTCGATTGCATCCTCAAGGAAGTCGCCGCCTTCGAGAAGGGCGTGACGGCCGAGGAGTTCCAGCGGGCGACGGTCGGCCAGAAGAGCGGCCTGGTGATGAGTGGCGAGAGCACCTCGGCCCGGGCGGCCTCGATCACCGCGGATTGGTACCGCATCGGCCGGCCCCGCTCGCTCGACGAGCTCGCGGCCGAGGTCGACGCGGTCACGCTCGCAAGCCTGAACGATGCGATCGCCCGCCGGATGGGGTCCGCGTGGCGTGGGTCGATGGCGGCCGCGGTCATCGGGCCGAAGGCCCTGAATTTCGGTTGACCGCCCGCCGTATACTCCTCGTCCATGTCGATCGAAACCCTCGTCCTGAGCCCCGGTACCCGCGTCCGCGTGACCCAGCAGGTCCCGCAGGTCGCCGATGTCTGGACTACGACGGTCGAGGGGTCGGTAGTCCGCTTCCGCCAGGCCAAGACCGGCTCGTGGTTCGCCCACGGGGCCAACGACAAGCTCTGGCTCGACCGGCTTGAGGTGCGGCTCGACGACGGCGAGCTGGTGACCCTCAACCTCGATCGTTACTCGGTCATCGAGCCGCTGCCGGCGGTGTGACCGGCGCCGCACCCCGCCCAATGAAACGGCCGCCCCGAAAGGCGGCCGTGTTCGTTTGAAAGACAGGTCAGCGGTCAGCGTCCGGGGCCGGGGCCGGGGCCATTCCCAGGTCCAGGTCCGGGGCCGGGGCCGGGGCCGGGGCCAGTACCGGGACCCCCGCCCATCTGGCCGCGACGCTGGTCCATCCGGCGGAGGATCTCGCCGAGCATGCCCTCGATCTGATCGAGCCGCATGTGGAGATCGAAGAACGGATCACCGTCGGGACCGGGGCCCACGCCCGGCATCGGCATGCCTTCCTCGCGAACCATCTTCCCGAGGTCGAATGGCTCGACGGTGACCGTGGCTTCCACCTGCTTCATGTCGGGTCCGTCGCCGCGGAGGACCTTGAAGAAGACCTGGTCGCCCGGCTGCATCTTTCGGAGGGCGGCCCGGATCGCCGCGGGGCTCGCATCGTCCTGGCCGTTGAACCACACGATGAGGTCGCCGTCCTGCAGCCCATGACGGCCCGCGGGATGGTGCTCGGCAAGGTCAGGGATGTGCGACGAGCGGTCGGGATCCGCCCCGCGACGCTTCGCCACCTCGCCGCCCGGCTCGAGCATGACGCCGAGCATCACCGGCGGCGGCTGGTCGCCCCAGTGCTCGGGCAACTGCTCGACCGGCATCGGCATCGCCAGCACGCCTTGCGCGGGCATGGTGGGGACGGCCGGACTGCCCATCATCATCGGTCCGGGACCGTGGCCCATCGGCCCGAAGCCGTGCCCGTGCGGCCCCTGATGCATCATGGCGGCGGTCCGCTCGTCGATCGGGACCTTGAACCACGGCCGACCTTGTTCGTCGCGCAGCACGATGGCCCGGCGACGCACCTCGACCCGATCATCGGGGAAGTGCCGCCCATCGACCAACACCTCGCGATGGCCGTCGATGACCGAGATCTCGACCGACGTGGGCTTCGACTGGCATCCGGAAATGATCGGGAGGATGGGCAGCAGAAGGAACGGGACGGTTGCGTGCATGCGCATGGGAAATCCTTGGCGAAGGGGACTCTCGACCCCGGCTCCATCGGCGTGAACGGACCGGGGCCCGCAATCTGGGGAGCCGGCGAACCCGGGTTGGGGATGCAACGCCACTATCCTTCCGGCCCATGCGACCCGCCCCCGCCTTCCGACCGACTCGCCGATTTCGAGGAGACCTTCCCGGTCGGGTGGCCGCGGTTGCCTGGGCGTGCCTCGGGATGGGTCTCGCCGCCGGCTGCGCCCCCACGAACGCGGCCCTGCGGAAGATCGCCGACAGCGAGCAGATCCAGCTTGGCAGCCCCGAGCGGGCAGGCGATTGGCCGTACTGGCCGCAGTCGCTCCGGTTCCTGACCCTCAGCCGCAGCATCCCAAGCACGGCGATCGGCGGGCGATCGCTCGAGCTCTACGTCGAGTGTCTCGACGCCGACGGGCATACGACGAAGGCTTCCGGTCACCTTGTCCTCGAGTTGACCTGCCCCACCGCCGAGCCGAACACCCGCCGCCTGACCATCAACCTGTCGGAGGCGAAGACCAACCGCGAACGGTGGGACGAGGTCACCAGCAGCTACCGGCTCGACGTACCCACCCCGTTCGACCGGCCTCCCGAGGCCAAGACCGACATCGACTGCCGGGTCATCCTGTTCTCGACCGACGGCCGGACGCCGACGGCGACGATGCGGGTGCAGTGGTAGGCGAGGTCTCGGCCGCGATCAGTCGTCTTCGGGTTCGACGTCGCGGCCCGCTTCCGGCACCTCGCGGGCCGGCGGCGGTTCGGGCAGCAGTCCCAGCTGGCGGTACTTCTCGCGGTACTTGGCGAACAGCCGCTTGTGGCGGCTGCCGAGGTCGACGTCGCGGCCGTCGATGAACGCGGCGAGGACGTCGCTCGTGATCTCGAGCGGGTCGCCGGTGGTGACGATGATCGAGGCGCTCTTGCCCGGCTCGAGCGAGCCCAGGCGATCGCCGACGCCGCAGATCTCGGCCGGCGAGCGGGTGATCGAGCGGAGGGCGGCCTCCTTGGACAGGCCAAACGCCGCCGCCGTGCCCGCGTGGTGCGGCAGGTTCCGGTCGTGGGCCGGCTCGTCGCCGGTCGCGATCGCGAAGGGAACGCCGGCGGCCTCGAGACGGGCAGGCAGCGCGTAGGGCTCGTCGTAGATGTCCGAGTCGCGGGCGGGCAGGCGGTGGATGCCGTTCAGCAGCACCGCGGCCTTCGACCGCTGCAGCGCGGGGATCGACTCGCCGACGCCGGCTCCGCCGACGATCACCGGTCGGTAGCCGTGGCGATCGGCCCACGCGAGGGCGGCCTCGATCTGGCCCGCGCTGCCGCACGAGATGAAGACCGGCTGGCGGTCGCGGGTGACGCCCCGCATCGCGGCGAACCGCAGGTCGTGCGGCGTGTCGGGGAAGGCGTCGGCGCGGTCGAGCCACGACTTCGACTCGAGGGCGAACTTCTCGAGCGCGTCGAGCTCCTGCTTGATCTTCTTCTGCTGGTCCTCGGCGGGTTTGCGGGTCCACCAGGCGATGACCGGCTCCATGAGCGGCCAGTTCACCGCGACGCCCGCTTCCCTCACGAGGGTGAGGTTCTCGTTCGTCCAGCCGTCGAGCCGGACGACGCTCGGCTGGCCCGCGACAAGGCCGCCGGTCGGGACGACCAGGGCGTGCAGGATGCCGGCGGCGCGGGCCACCGGGAAGAGGTCGGTGTCGGGGTTGATCGCGACCGCCGCGACCGCCTCGGGGCGGACGGTGCCGTACTCGCTGCGGTCGTCGGTCGAGACGGTCGCGAGGGTCTCGACGAGGCCGAGCTGCGTCGGAGCGATGAGGAAGCCCGGGGCGACGTGGAGGCCGGTGCCGTCGAGGACACGGGTGCCCTCGGGCAGCGAAGCCGGAAGGCCGGGGCCGACGCTCGTGATCTTGCCGTCGACGAACAGTACGTGGCCGTCGGCGATGATCGCGGGCCCGCCGGCGGTGACCGGATGGACCGTCGCGTGGACGATCGCGACCGGCTTCGCCTGGGGTGGAGCCGGGATCTGCGCCGACTGGAAGGCGACGGCCGACGATGCGAGCAACGTGAGAACGACGTTCATCGCGACACCCCCGAGCTGGCCCGGGCGTCGAGCTCGTGGCAGCCGCATTCGCCGGGACGGACCGCGAACGGATCGCGGCCGGAACGGACCAGTTCCATCAGGTACTCCTCGCGATCGTCGAGCATGCGGGCGAGCAGGCCGCCGCGCGGGGTCGGTTTCGCATCAGGTTTTCCGTCCGACTTCCCGTCGGGCTTGTCGCCCTCCTCGCCCATCTTGGCTCGGGCCTTGGCCCGTTCCTCCTCGCGGGCGGCGACGGCCTGCGTGAGCAGCCGCTGCCGCTCGGACTCGACCGCACGGGCCTTCGCGTCCTGGTCGGCGCGGACGAACCGCGGCGTGCCGTCGACCCACGTCTCGTCGACGCGGGCGTAGACCGAGAGCGGATCGGCGGTCCAGAGGACCAGATCGGCATCCTTCCCGACCTCGATCGAGCCGGTCGAGCCGTCGATGCGGAGCTGCTTCGCGGGATTGACCGTCACCAGCTTGAGGGCCTCATGCGGATCGAGCCCCCCGTACCGCACGGCCTTCGCCGCTTCCATGTTCATCCGCCGCGCGAGTTCGTTCGAGTCGGAGTTGAACGAGACGACGACGCCGAGGTCGTGCAGGATCGCCCCGTTGTACGGGATCGCGTCCATCACTTCCTCCTTGTACGCCCACCAGTCGCTGAACGAGCTGGCGCCCGCCCCGTGGGCCGCGATCGCCTCGCCGACCTTGTAGCCCTCGAGGATGTGCTGCAGCGTGCCGATGCGGAAGCCCAGGCTCTCGGCGAGCCGCAGCAGCATGAGGATCTCGTCCTGCCGGTACGAGTGGCAGTGGACGAGCCGCTCGCCGCGGAGGATCTCGGCGAGCGTGTCGAGCTCGAGGTCGGGCCGCGGCGGCATGGTCCGGGCCTTCGCGTCGGCGGACAGCGCCGCGTAGTCGGCGTGGGCCTTCGCGTGCTCGGCGGCGGCGGCGAACGCATCGCGCATCCAGGTCTCGACGCCCATCCGCGTGTTCGGGTAGCGGTTGCGGTTCCGGACGACGTTCTCGCCGAGGGCGAACTTGATGCCGGTCGGGGCCTTCGCGACCGGGAACGCCGACTCGGGCTCGCCCCAGCGGATCTTCACGACGCTGTTGCGGCCGCCGATCGGGTTGGCCGAGCCGTGCAGCTGGTTCGCGGCGACGAGGCCGCCGGCGAGGGCGCGATGCCAGTCGACGTCCTCGGCGTCGACGACGTCCTCGATGGTGACCTCGGCGGTGTTCGAGTGCGTGCCTTCATTCACGCCGCCCGAGATGCCGGTGTGGCTGTGGCAGTCGATGAGGCCGGGCGTGAGGTGGCGGCCGGTCGCGTCGATGGTGCGGACGCCGGGCGGAGCCTCGAGCGTGCGACCGATCGCGGCGATCTTGCCGCCCTGCACGAGCACGTCGGTCGTCTCGCGGATGCCGTCGGCGGCGGCGGTCCAGACGGTGGCGTTGCGGAAGAGGACGTCCTCGCGGGCGGGAGGGGCCAGCAGGCCGTACTCGGTGAACGGGAAGGGAAGGGGCCGCTTCGCGAGCTCGAGGCGGCGGCGGACGGCGTCCTCGTCGGGCTTCGGTTCCTCGGGAGCCTTCTCGTCGGGGCCGGGCGTGCGGGCGACGAGCCGCATCGCGGCGGTCGGGCCGGCGGCGGTCTCGCCGCGAAGCTCGACGGCGTCGCCGACCGCGTGGCCGCCGATACGGGCGGTGCCCTCGAGGCCGAGCGCCTTCCCGTCGAGGGTGAAGGCGATCGAGTCGCCGCGCACCGAGAATCGCTTCGCATCGATCTTCGTGCCGTCGGCCAGCGTGAACGAGAGCGACGGCTTGCGAATCTCGAGTCGGCCGGGAACGGGCTCGCGGCCGTCGACGACGAGCGAGCACGGGCCGGTGAACGGCATGAGCGGCGCCGGCTCGACGTCGACGAGGCGGCCGCCGACGAGGGCGGCGCGGATCGGGCCGGGTTCGCGAGTCTCGTCACCGAAGAGCGGACCGTCGACGATCAGCACGTTCGCGAGCTTGCCGGGGGCGATCGTGCCGGCGACCGCGTCGATGCCGAGCAGCTTCGCCGGACGGACGGTGCAGGCGGCGAGGGCCTCGCGCTCGTCGAGGCCGTGCCGCAGGGCCTGCCGGACGTTCCCGCGGAACTCCTTGCGATCTTCCAGCCGAGCCGACGTGAAGGCGAAGGGCACGTCGAGGGCCGCGAGCCGCGCCGCGTTCGTCGGAGCGAGCTCCCAGGTCCAGAGCTCGCGCAGGGTCGCCCGCTCGCCGCGGGCCGGGCTGGTGACGTCGGGCGTCTGGGGAAGGCGGGCCGGCACGATGAGCGAGGCGTCGCGCCCCTTCAGCTTCCGCGCGAGTTCGGCTCCGCGGCGGAACTCGGTGCCGCCGCCAAGCACGACCGCCTTCAGGCCGAATTCACCGGTGAGATCGAGGGCGCGGATCGCGTCGAGCTCGCCGGCGGCGTCGATGAGCACCGGCCGCTCGCCGCGCACGACGGGCCGCAGCGCGGCCAACGCGACCGCATCGGTCGGCGGACGGTTTCCCGCGGGCGACCGCCTCCAGACCTCGATGCATGCGTCGTGCCAACGGGCGTCGAGCAGCGTCTGCCGCACGAGGGCCATCGAACCCATGAGCGAGCTCGGGTACGACAGCGAATCCCACGAGCCGGGCCCCATGTCGCGCGACCAGCCGCCGTACTCGAACGACATCGCGGCGAGCGGCGCGTCGGCCAGCGGGCGGGCGCGATCCGACGTCTCGTCGAGCAGCACGACCGAACCGGTGCCGCGGAAGATGCCGTCCTCGGGAATGACGTGCGCGATGGTGAAGCCGAGCGATCGCAGCGATTCGCACGCCGCGGCGTCGAGCGGTGCGAGGTCGCCCGCGGTGATCTGCGGCACGATGCGGCGGTTCCAGTGCGCGCCGCGTCCCGCGGCGGCCTTCACCTGCGCGTCGGCGCTATCGACGAGGAACGACGGCTCGATGAGGCCGGGATAGACGGTGAGGCCGGTCGCATCGATGGTGCGGTAGCCGGCGGGCGCCGCGAGGTCGGCCCCGACCCGCTCGACGAGACCGTCACGCACGAGCACCGTGCCGCGCTCGATGCGCCGCCCCGGTTCGGTCACGACGGTGCCGCCGACGATCGCGAACGGTCCCGGATCGGACGGCCGCATGCCGTTCACGGGCGGCGATTGTGCGGCGAGCGAGGCGGAGATCACGAACGGGACGGCGAGCGGGGTCATGCGGACCATGCGGCGATGGTACGGAACCGCGGCGGATGATGCTGCGGTCCATCGTTCCTCGGGCCAGCCCAAGCATGGACACGGCGAGGCGCGACCGGCGGCTGGTGAATCAGGATTCGCCCGAGGCCGAAGCGTCCTGCGCGGGATTCCGGCCGGGCCGTCGACTCAATCGCCGTCGCGATCCCACCCGTCGTCCTCGGGCTCCGCCCGCACCGCCGTCTTCCGGCCGCCCTTGTCACCCTTCGCCTTCTTGGCCCCGGCCTTGCCTGCCGACTTGGCGCCTGCCTTGGCTGCGGCCTTCCCCCCGCTCGGCTTGCCTCGACCGGTGAGTTCGCTCAGCTCGAGGCGCTTGCGGGCCGAGATCATGAGCTTGATCGGCACCTCCGAGTAGGGAAGGTGCTCGTGCAGCTGGTTGAGCAGGTACCGCTCGTACCCGCCCTTGAAGAGCTCGGGCTTGTTCACCACCAGCACCACCGTCGGGGGGCGCACGTCGATCTGGCTCGCGTAGAAGACCTTCGCGCGGCTGCCGAGGCTGCCGCTCGGGCCTCGGGCCTTGAGGATGTCCTGCACGACCGCGTTCAGGCGACCGGTGCCCTCGCGGTGCCCGGCTTGCCGGTGGAGATTGAACGCCATCCGCACCAGGTCGGCCACGCCCTCGCCGGACTTCGCGCTCACGAAGACGATCGGTGCGAAGGCGAGGCCGGGGAACTCCTGCGTCAGGTAGTCGAGGTAATCGGCGGGCTTGAGCGTCTTCGCGACGAGGTCCCACTTGTTCACGACGATGACCGTCGGCTTGAAGCGGTCGGTGAGCTCCTCGCCGAGCTTCTTCTCGACCTGCGAGGCCTTCTCGGTCGCGTCGAGCAGCAGCAGGCAGACGTCGGCGCGATCCATCGCCTCGAGCATCCGCTGGTGGGCGTAGTACTCGATGTCGTCGGCCCACGACTTCCGCTTGCGGACACCCGCGGTGTCGATCGCGACCATCGCCTTGCCGTCGATCTCGAACCGCACGTCGATCGCGTCGCGGGTGGTGCCGGCGATCTCGCTCACGATCACCCGCGGCTCGCGGGCGAGCATGTTGATGAGGCTCGACTTGCCCGCGTTGCGGCGGCCGACGATCGCGAACTTCATCTCGGCGTCCGAGACCGGCTGCGACTCGATGGCGCCGACGCGGGTCCAGAGCGCCTCGAGGAACGGCCGACGCCGGTAGCCGCTCGCGGCCGAGACCAGCAGCGGCTCGCCGAAGCCGAGCGAGGCGGTCTCGGCGGCGTGCGCTTCCCACGACACGTCGTCGACCTTGTTCACGACGGGAACGACCTTCGGCGAGAGGCCCTGTCGCCGCAGCATGCCGGCGATGGTCTCGTCGAGCGGCGTGACGCCGTCGCGGGCGTCGGTCACGAGCAGGATGAGGTCGGCCTTCTCGGCGGCGGCCCGGATCTGCCGCTCGATGTCGCCGGTGAGCCGCGAGAGGTCTTCCCCCGCGTCGTCGAACCGTCCACCCTCGGCGGTGTAGACGCCGTAGCCGCCGGTGTCGACGATCTCGACGAGCCGCGGCATCTCGCCCTCGCGCTCGGCCGGGGGCGGCAGCTCGACGATCCGCTCGACGCGGTCGCGGGTGACGCCGGGCGTCGGGTCGACGATCGAGACCCTCCGGCCGGCGAGGCGGTTGAAGAGGCTCGACTTGCCGACGTTCGGCCGTCCGATGATGGCGATCCGGGCGGGCATGGAACGATGATGGTATCCGCCGCCGCGGCCGATTCTCAGTCGAGCAGCGAATTCCCCGTCATCTCGTCGGGCTGGGGCAGG
>JBEIUL010000578.1:0-1577 GCA_040374395.1 Phycisphaeraceae bacterium | reverse complement strand
CGCCGGGCGCGAAGGCCGACGCCGACAAGGGCTTCCAGCCCACCGACAACGAGGCCTACGCCGTGTCGAGCAACGTCGGGCAGGCCGCGCGGGCCGGCGGCATGAAGGTCGGCGTGATCAGCGAGAACGTCTCGTTCTTCCTGCGGGTCCTCGACGAGGTCACCGACACCGTCGTGCTGGCCCGGCCGCGGGTGCTGGCCCTCAACCGCCAGCGGGCCGAGGTGCTCATCGGCGAGCGGGTCGGCTACCTGTCGACCACCACCACCGAGACCACCAGCACGCAGACCGTGCAGTACCTCGACACCGGCGTGAAGCTGGTCTTCCGGCCCTTCATCTCGAAGGACGACTCGATCCGCATGGAGCTCTCGCCGAGCACCTCGGAGGCCAAGTACAAGACGGTGACGGGCGCGGCCGGCGGCGGCGTCGAGATCCCGAACGAGGTGACCAGCACGATCACCACGAACGTGCGGGTGAAGGACGGCCAGACGCTGGTCCTCGGCGGCCTCTTCAGCGAGAAGACCACCATCACCCGCCGTCAGGTGCCGTACGTCGGCGACGTCCCGGTGCTCGACCTGCTCTTCAACGGCTACGACAACAACGTGAAGCGGCAGGAGATCATCTTCCTGGTCACCCCGACGATCATGAAGGACGCGGTCATCGCGAAGTGGGCCGACGAGGCCGAGGGCTTCGCCGACGCCGCCCGCATCGGCGCCCGCGAGGGCCTGCTGCCCTTCAGCCGCGAGAAGATGAGCGTCGCCCAGAACCAGCTCGCCCTCGACGCCCTGTCGTCGGGCGACCGCGAGCGGGCGCTCTACCACGTCCACAACTCGCTCTCGCTCAACTGGGACCAGCCCGAGATGATCCGGCTCCGCGGCGAGCTCGACCCGACCGCGACCGACGCCTACGACCGCGACACGCTGCGTTTCCTGCTCGAGAAGGAGCTCGGCTCGCCCATGCCGGCCGAGCCGGCCCCGGCGGCGAGGCCCGCCGCCAAGCCGGCCGCGAGGTCCACGAAGGCGGGAACCCCGGTGGCGAACGCCCCGTCCTCGATCGAGGAGTGACGGGCCCGGTCCCGAACCGCGATTCTTCGCGGACTTCCCTGAACACGTCGTTCCGGACGGCCGATCCTCGGTTGGGGGATCGGCCGTTCGGCCTTGCGCCGACACCGTGAATCCCCCACTGGAGACCACGCATGCGAACCGCCCGCACCACCCTCGCGCTCGCCCTCGCCGCCCTTCCGTTCGCCGCCGGCTGCAACGGCCCGACGAAGGCCGGGCAGGAAGCCCGCCAGGCCGCGAAGGAGCGGGCCGCCGAGGCCTCGGCGGTGATCGTCTACGACCAGGCGATGCAGTCGTTCAAGGCCGGGCAGTTCGAGCGGGCCCTGAAGGAGATCGATGAGGCGATCTTCCGCCTGCCCGAGGAGTCGCGGTTCTGGACGCTCCGCGGCCGCATCGGCCTCGAGACCGGCAACCTCGAGCAGGCCGAGCGCGACTTCACGAAGGCGATCGAGGACATCAAGGATCTTCGAGTCGGCGAGGTGTTCGAGGCCCTCAACGACATGCTCGGACCGGTTGTCG
>JBEIUL010000194.1:0-5256 GCA_040374395.1 Phycisphaeraceae bacterium | reverse complement strand
GCGAGCAACACCGAGCCGATCGTCCGCGTCATCGCCGAGGCCCCGACCCGCGAGCGGGCCGAGCGGCTCGTCGCCGACTGTCGCGCCGCGGCGGGACTCTGAGCCTCACTTCACGTTGAGCTCGCGCTCCATCGGCACCGCGACGAGGCCGACGAGCGGGGCCTTCGCGTCGACCTGGATCTGGGCGAGCCGGATCGGCGTCGGCTGGAAGTAGCGCAGCGCGCCGCCCGGGTTCGGGCCCTCGCCGCGGACATCCCAGAAGAGCTCGAACGGCAGCCGTACCGTCTCACCGGGGGCGATGCGGTCGACGTGGCAGAGGTACCGCTGGTTGAGCCAGACGTCGACGTCCTCGAAGCGGCGCGGCGTGGCGTTGATCACCACCATCACGTCGCCCTCGTTCAGCACCTGCACCTGGATCGTCTCGCCCTGTCCGAGCTCCTGCGGGTACGGCCGCGTCGCGAGCGAAGGCTCGTACCGCACCGGCCGGCACGCCGGCAGCACGACCGCGAGGGCGACGGCCGCGGCGGCACGCCTCACTTCCCGAGCCTCGCCCGCTTGGCCTCCCACTCGGCAACCTCGCGCTTGTTCGTCGACGCGAGCGGCTGGCCGGTGCGGAGGGCCTCGATCTCGAGGCCGGTGAGGTGCATCGCGTTCAGGCGGTAATCCTCGAACGCCTCGCACGCGACCGGGGCGATCGGCTTGAGCAGCCGGTACATCGCCCGCGCGTAATCCTGGATCTCGATCTGGGCGTGCGGGTCCATCCGCAGCGAGAGGAAATGGAAGAGGTTGTGCAGGTCGCACTTCCAGTACCACTCGGTGTAGACCGAGACCGGCAGCGCCGCCCGGGCGATCTCGCGGGCGAGCCCCTGCTCGGTCAGCTTCAGGTACTCGGCGTAGTTCTCCTCGGCGCGGTCGAGGAGCTGCAGGAACTGCTCGGCGGTGCCGACATCGACCGGGGTGTCGCCGCCCTGCCGGTTCGTGGCGCTCTGCTGGCGGATGTCGTCGACGCTCGGCCGGTAGAAGCGGTCGGGGACGATCGAGTAGCGGGCCGAGTACTCGTTGACGTTCGCGGTGCGATGGCGGATCCACTGCCGCGCGACGAAGATCGGCATGACCACGTGGAACTTCAGCTCGACCATCTCGAACGGCGTCGAGTGGCGGTGCCGCATGAGGTAGCGGACGAGCCCGCGGTCCTCGCTCACCTGCTTGGTCCCCTGCCCGTACGAGACGCGGGCCGACTGCACGATCGCGAAGTCGGCGGTGTGGCCCTGCGGTACGAGCCGCGGCATCGCGTCGACGAGGGCGACGAGGCCGTGGTCGTGGACGGGGATCTCAAGCCGGCTGGCCCCGTCCATGACGTCGCGGAGCGGGGTCTCGGGCTCGACACGCTTGATCGGCGCGTCGTCGACGGGTCGGTGCATGGCGGCGGAAGTGGCGGTCATGGCGCGGTTCAGGACGCAGTTCAGGGCCGGTCGGGCCCGGGGGCCGGAATGGTCGCAGATTCCGGGGATGGGGAGGCCGCCGACGGCGCGAATCCGGCCTTTCCACGGGCGTCGAGCCAGCCGTTCACCGCATCGATCGTGCCCACCCCCGACGGGAGCCCGTCCGGGGCGAGGTACGGGGCGGCGGCCCCGCTTGCGGTCCAGAGCACCCGGATCTCCCGCAGGGCATCTGGAATCGGCTTCTCGGCGAGCCCGGCGAGGGCGTCGGACCGGCCCCGCGGCCACTCGCCGGCCGGCTCGGCCGCGATGGCTTCGCCGCCCGACCCGAACGCGACCAGGGCCTCCTCGCCGGCGGGAAAGCCGCCGTGGACGTCGGCGTAGGACAGCATCGCCCACGCGAGGCTGCGAAGGCTGCGATCGGTCTCGACGGCGGTCCGGCGGACGCCCGCGGTCACGCGGAAACCGACGATGGTGATCGCCACCGCCGCGATCCCGAGGACGATGGTGAAGACGCGGGCCGCGGTCCGCCCGTCGACGGTCACGTCCGCATCCCCTCGAACCGCACGCGATCCTTCTTCCGCCGCGGGTCGGCCTCGGGCACCGCCGACAGCAGGGCTCGCGTGTACGCGTGCTCGGGCCGGTTGATGATCCGGTCGCGGTCGCCCTCCTCGACGATGCGGCCGTTCCACATGACCGCGATCCGGTCGCAGATGTGATGGATGACCGCCATGTCGTGCGAGATGAAGAGGTACGAGAGGCCGAACTCCTTCTGGAGGTCGCCGAGGAGGTTGAGGATCTGCGACTGGACCGAGACGTCGAGGGCCGACGTCGGCTCGTCGCAGACGATGAAGTCGGGCCGCAGGGCGAGGGCCCGGGCGATGCCGATCCGCTGCCGCTGGCCGCCGGAGAACTCGTGCGGGTAGCGGTCGGCGGCGCCTCGCCATAGCCCGCAGCGCTCGAGAAGCGCCCCGACCTGCTCGCGCAGCTCGTCGCCCTTCGCGAGGCCGTGGACCTCGAGCGGCTCGCCGACGAGGCGGCCCACGCGCATGCGCGGGTTCAGCGAGCCGCCGGGATCCTGGAAGATGATCTGCATGCGGCGCCGGGCCTGCCGCAGCTCGGCCGAGGGCATCGCGAGCACGTCACGGCCGTCGAACAGGACGCTGCCGCCGGTCGGCTCGAGCAGCCGGAGGATGGTCCGCCCCACGGTCGTCTTGCCGCAGCCGGACTCGCCGACCAGCCCGAGCGTCTCGCCCTTCCGCAGGTGGAACGACACGCCGTCGACCGCCTTCACCGTGCCGACCTTCCGCTGCAGCAGGCCGCGGCGGACCGGGAAGTGCATCTTCAGGTCGACGACCTCGAGCAGCGGCCGCTCGAGGAGGGCCTGCTGCTCGGTGAGGCCCGTAGGGAGGTCGGGGGAGACCATGGGAGCCCGATGATACGGCTCGGTCAGAGCAGCGGAAGCACCACGTTCCGGACCTGGCCGTCCGGGGTCACGAAGGTGAGCGGGATCTGGTACGCCCCGGGCATCCGACGGACGTTCTCGAGGTAGCGGCCGACCCGCAGGTAGAGCTCGTCCTCGCTGACGACCGCCTGCCCGAGAACCTCGACCACGATCGAGCCGACGGGCATCACCGAGGCGATCTCGGACTCGGGGCGGACCCGGCCGACGAGCACGCCCCGGCGGAACGGCACGTCGCGGTCGCGGCAATTGGCCTGCGTCGCGGTCTCGAGGTCCTCGATCCCGAGCCGGCCGATCGCCTGGATGAAGAGCGGCGTCGCCCGGCGGGCCGGCTCGAGCTTCCCGAGCGTGATGCGGAAGTCAAGGTTCTCGCTGGTCTGGGTCTCGGGCGAGATCCGCCAGACCTCGAGGGTGATCTCGCTGCCCGGCCGCTTGCTCGAGATGATCGCGGGCACGAGGCGGTCGCTGGTGACGGGGCGGCCGTCGATCCGCGTGATCACGTCGCCGATCCGCAGGCCGGCCTTCCCGGCGGGCGAGCTCTCGTCGAGGCCGGTGATGACCGCCCCCTCGCCGCGGAAGCTCTCGTGGACGAACGCGTAGATCGGCTGGGCCGCCGCCGAGTGCAGCAGCGGGTTGGCCGGGTCGTCGACGCTCACGCCGAGGAAGCCCTTCTGGACGTCGCCGGTGTCGATCAGCTGCGACACCACGCTCTCGATCATGGTCATCGGGATCGCGAGGCCGATGCCCGCGAACTGCCCCTGCCCGACCACGTTCCCGCGGCCGGTCGCGATGGCGGTGTTCATGCCGATCACGCGGCCCTGGAAGTCGGTGAGGGGGCCGCCGGAATTGCCCGGATTGATCGCGGCGTCGACCTGGATGAAGTCTTGGTAGAGGATCTCGTTCAGGCCGGCCGAGCGGCCGAGCCCCGAGACGATGCCCGAGCTCATCGAGAAGCGGAAGTCGAAGGGCGACCCGAACGCGTAGACGAGGTCACCCTGCTGCAGGTCGTTGCTGTCGCCGCGGCGGGCCGGGTGGAGGTTCGAGGCGTCGACCTTGAGCACCGCGATGTCGGTGGGGAGGTCGAGGCCGACGAGCTCGGCATCGCGAAGGTCGCCGCCCGAGAGCTGGACCTGCACGCGGCTGGCCCCGTCGACGACGTGGGCGTTCGTGACGATGTGCCCGAGCTCGTCGTAGACCCAGCCCGAGCCGCTCGAGACGTAGGGCTGCGAACTGGTCCGACGCCGCACCTCGCCGATCACCGAGACGTGCACGACGCTCGGCTCGACCATCCTCGCGATGTCGCGGTTGGCCTGGTTGATCTGCTCGAGCACGTTCGTGTCCTCGAGGCGATTCGCGGCCTGCACGATCTCGACCGAGGTCTGGGCGTGCGTGAACTCGCGGACGGCCAGCGGACCGGCGAGCAGGGCGAGCCCGCCCGCGGCGAGCACGACGAGTCCGGGTCCGTAGGAGTGCAGGTGTCGCATGGCTCGGCTCCAGGTGAGGGCCTGATTGTTGCCGGGGTCGGGGCGGCGTTCCACCGCCCCGGCTTCCGTTTCCCACCGGTCCGCCCCGGAGCCGGATTTCCGCCCGGCCGGCCGCGGCCGCGGAGGCACCCCCGGAAGAGGCTGGCCTCCGCGACCATGGCCGCCGGTGCGGATCCGTTCCCGCCGACGGACGTCGGTGACCGGGTGACGGTTCGTTCCCCGTCGCGAAATGGCGAGCGTTCGGGCGAATACCGGACCGGAACCGGCCGCTCAGCGTCCGAGGATCTCGCGCCGCAGCCCGGCCAGGGCCGCCAACTCGGCGTCGCTCATGACGTAGGGGTGCTCGCCGAGCTCGCCGGTCGCGACCCGATCCCGCCAGAGCCGACCGAGGTGCAGGAGCTGGGGCCCGAGCTCGACGAGCGGTCGGGCGAACGAGGGCTGCCAATGGGTCAAGCCCAGCAGGTCATGCGTCACCACGATCTGCCCGTGGCACGCCGCCCCCGCCCCGCAGCCGATCACGGGAATCTTCACGCTGGCCACGATCAGCTGGGTGACTTCCTGCGGCGCGGCCTCGACGAGGAGCATCACCGCCCCCGCCTCCTCCATCGCCTTCGCGTCCTCGACGAGCTTCCGGGCGGCCTCGGCGGTCTTGCCCGCCGCGTAGTAGCCGCCGTGCAGGCGGGCGTGCTGCGGACGGCTGCCGATGTGGGCGACGACGGGAATGCCAGCCCGCGCGAGCTTCCGCACGAGACCCGCGAACGACGCGTCGACCTCGAGCTTCACGCAGTCGGCCTGCCCATCGGTCATGAAGCGGCCCGCGTTCCGCACGCCCTCCGCCTCGTCGGCGTGGTAGCTCAGGAACGGCATGTCG